>JAOTWH010000009.1 GCA_029863035.1 Acidimicrobiia bacterium
AGCCGGCCAGCACGAACGATACGACAAGGATCGCGATGAGAGTGGGCCACGGCCACTTGACCGTTAGGCGCGACAAACCGTTGACGAGCGTCTTCATGATTCCCCTTCTTAAGGCCGTTGAGTCCGGTGCAGACTATTCATTCGGCGCCGCTGTTCAAGGAGGGTTAGGGAGAATCAGGGCAATCGTTGAGCTCGACCAGAAGCTCCGCAGACACAACTGGTCGAGGATCTGGACCCTTCATGTTGTCGGTGGCCTGGATGGTCACCTTGAAAATCGTGCCTGGCTTCAAGTCGAGTTCCGGCACCAGCTCGAAGGTCCAAACCTTCCCGTCGAAGGTCATCTTCTCCAGACGCTGGGCCCCTTCGGAAATCGTCCAGGCCAGCAAAACCTCCAAGGGGTCCCCTTCTCGGTCTGTGACGGTCGCCGTGAAAACGGCTTTCTCCTTCCCCTTGGAGCACACCTTGCCTTCAGGACCCAGCTTCCAGATCTGGGACGGCTCCTCGGGGGACCCAGGCTCGGGAGCCACCGACACGTCCTCGATGACCGGTGGCAAGTTGGTGAGCATGACCGTGATGGTGACCGTCGCTCTGTTCGACCAATCGCCATCGTCGTCTCGCACCCTGTATTCGAAGGTTGTAGAGCCGATAAATCCCTTCGTCGGAATGAACTCGAACGTGCCGTCGAGGTTGTTGACAACTGTCCCTTGGGCTCCGGTGTCGTCAGACTCGATGGTGTCGGCCACCAGGAACCCGTCGGAGTCGAAATCGTTAGCAAGCACGTTCGCCGTGGTGAAAGGGGTGTCCACGAGCGTGGAGAACCCGGCCGGCCCAGGATCATCGACCGCGGTGGGGCGAGACGTCGTCGGTGGCGTTGTGGTTGTCGTCGTCGTTGTGGTAGTGGTCGTGGTTGCCGGCAAGGTTGTGGTAGTTGTCGTGGACGTGGTCGTGGTCGACGTGTTCGTGGTCGACGTGTTCGTGGTCGACGTGTTCGTGGTCGACGTGTTCGTGGTCGACGTGTTCGTGGTCGAGGTGTTCGTGGTCGAGGTTGTGGTGGTCGTGGTTGACGGTGCGGTCGTGGTGGGTGGCACAGGTGCGATCACGAACGGGCCCGACTGAACCGTGGCGGTCCAGTCGCCATTGGCCCCCTGTGTGCGCAGGTTGAAGTACCAGTTGCCCGGAGTCAGCTCGGAACTGTGGGTGCCTCCTGCTGTGCCAGGAAGATTGCCGACGGTGTCAGGCAGAGTGGGACCGCCCTCGGACCAGCCAACCGAATACGCCAACGCACCTGGTACCGGCGTCCAGGCGATGTCGATTGTGGTGTCGTCGGAGGTGTTGCCGATCTGATGGCTAGTTGAGACGACATCGACCGGATCTCGGAGAACCACAATCGCCGGGGTGGTCGAGGTCGGCGGCATGGTCGTAGTCGACTCGGCGGTCGTGGTGCTTGTCCCTTGCAGAACAGCGCCGAGGACGGTCGGCTCGGTCGAGTCTCCGCCACCTTGAGCGAGGAGCACCGCCAGAGCGACGAGGCTGAGTACTCCCAACGTTCCCCAGATCAGGATCAAGCCGGTCGTGGTGCCCACTAATGAGCGGAACTTTCCGCGTGCAGACCCTCCAGACGAAGCGGCAATCTGGTGAGTCAACAACTCCTCCCAGGCGCTCTCATACAACCCGGGCGAGGCCGGGACAACGGACAACGCAGCGAAGAGCGTCGTGGGAACCAACAGCCGGCGGCGGGTTCCCTGGCAGGTCTCGCAGCCCTCCACGTGCTGGTTGACGAGAGAACGCAACTCACGGGTCACCGGTGGGACCTCGAATCCGCTCAACAACGTGGCCAGCTCTATGCAATCGCTCGCACCGCGGCGCACCAGCATGTAGGTGCCCACCGAGTCGCTGAAGGATTGCTTCATGCGACTCACCATCGTGTATGCGTTGGCTTTTGTGACTCCGAGGACATCGGCGATCTCGCTGCTTTCCAGCCCCTGACGAACATGGAGGTCCATCACGGCGTAGGAACGCGTGTCCAAGCCAGATGCGATCTCCCACACTGTGGTCGACGTCTCTTGCGCTAGCGCCGCTTGAGCGGGATCGTCGAAGTGAGCAGGGTCGACTTGGTCGAAGATGGGCGCCTCGGGGGTCTCGGTCGGCGTCTTGGCCCTCGCCTCGATTCTGTCGAGACCCAACCGGTAGGCGATGGAGAACAGCCAGCTCCTGAAGCGACTCGGGTTCTGGAGCTGATCGAGACGCTCCATGGCCCTCACGAATGTGTCCTGGGTCACGTCGGCTGCGTCGTGACTGTTTCGCAACAGGCGCGCCAGAAAGTCGTAGACCGCGTCGAAGTGGAGTGCGTACAGCTCGGCGAACGCCTCTCTGTCTCCTCTACGTGCCGCCTCTACAAGGTCCGAATCCGACGTGAGTCCTCCCTAATGGGCACTAAGCGTACTCGAAACCGCGAAATCGGTTTCTAGAGCTGTAAGAAATCGCGGGCCCAGGAGTCATACAGGGTGAGGCAAAGGTGCAAGAAGGAAGAAGGAGCCTGTTGTGGAAGCTGTGGATTGGGTGAAGTGGTACGACCAGACGCCGGCGACGGTGGATTATCTCGAAGCGGCGAGGAGCGCTCTGGTGAGTGCCGGGTTCGCGGCAGAGCCGGAGACCGTGCTCGAAGTGGGAAGACATCTGCTGTCAGATCCAAATGGGGCGCAGAAGCTGAGATCTCTTGGCGAGATCTGGGAGAAGCAGGGTGCGCCCGCTCCGTGGTTGGCGCTGGTCCAAACGAAATAGGCAAAGAACGAGGAGCCCGGGGCCAGGGGGCTCCTCGTCCTTCATTCGGCGGTAATCGGGGGCAGGCTGGTAGGTCCGAAGTTTGGTCGCACGAATCGCGATCACTGTCGCTGTTTGGCGAGAGCCAACCGATCACTCCGGAATCCGCTCCACGTTCGGCGTCGGGGACCGTAATCGGCATATTTCCACCGTGTAGCTATGGTGGCGACGCGACTCGCTCCTTGCACCTTCGCGAGTCCCCGCGAATTGAATCAAAACATCCGCGATAACAGCCAAGGACCGGCCAGGGAGTCCGTGGCACACATCGGCTGCCGATAGTCCACGGCACTTTTCATGAAACTCACAGTGCATTACGCGACCAATTTGAGCCGATCGCTAATCGTCGCGCTCCTGGCGGGTGCCGCCATCTTGGCTCCGACCTCCACCAGCACGGCCCAAGCTGTATCGACACCCGAGAACGGCCCGTGGGCCGGAGCCGGCCTCTCGGATCCATCCATTCTCACCTACAGCCAAGGGACCCGCACGATCACCACACCCGGAACGGTGATCGAGAACGAGGAGATCTACGGCACCCTGTTCATCGAAGCTCCCGGTGTCGTAATCCGAAACTCGTGGATCTACAACGAGGGCTTCTGGACCATCTGGGCCCCCGCCGGTTATGTGACCATCGAGGACAGCTTGATCGGCCATCCCGACCACAGAAACGAGCGGGGCATCGGTGGTGACAACATGACCGTGCGCCGCGTCGAGTTCGAATACCTCGAGGATGCCATCAAGATCGGATCGAACTCACTGTACGAGAACAACATCCTCCACAACCTCGCCGCCGGAGGCCCCGGCCACCAGGACGGCATCCAGGACGATGGTGGAGCCCACAACTCGACAGTTCGCAACTCCTATATCGAGACGCTGATCCCAGGCGGCACTTCTGCTGTCATCATCAAGTCCGACTTCGGCCTAGGCCACGACCTGCTGTTCGAAGGCAACTACATGAACGGCGGCACTTACACCTTCTACTCACGAGACGGCGGCCACGGCGACCCATACAACATCACCGTGCGCAACAATCGCTTCGGTCGTGACTACGTCTACGGATTGTTCAGCATCGACGGCAACGGCACCACTCTCGAGGGCAACGTGTGGGACGACACCGGCGCGCCTCTCGACGGACAGGATGTCGAAACGGTCGGGCTTCACGACCCCGCCACCGGCAGGTGGCACCTGAGCCGTAGCGACACTTCCATCGCATCGTTCGATTTCGGCAACCCGGGTGATATCGCGTTCGTGGGAGATTGGAACTGTGATGGCGTCGACACGCCCGGACTCTTCCGCCAGTCAGACGGATTCGTATACCTACGTAATTCAAACGACAGCGGGCCAGCCAATATCAGTTTCTACTTCGGTAACCCGGGTGACGTACCCCTCGGCGGGGATTTCAACGGTGACGGGTGCGACACGGTGTCCATCTACCGTCCATCACAGGCCCGTTTCTACATCATGAACCAGCTGGGGCAGAACGGTCAGGGCGTCGGCCCCGCCGATACCACATACGACTTCGGCAATCTTGGCGACCAGCCGTTCATTGCGGACTTCGACAGCGATGGCATGGATACCGCAGGACTCCACCGCCAATCGACTGGCCTGGTCTACTACCGGAACTCCCACTCCGCAGGGTCTGCCCATGGCCAGTTCGTGTTCGGAGATCCGGGCGACAGGCTGGTCGCCGGCGACTGGATTAACGCGGGGCCCTCGACTCCAGCGCTGTTTCGCCCGTCGACCGCGACGTTCTATTTCCGCCACTCCAACAGTCAGGGTTCGGCCGACGGCCAGTTCTCGTTTGGGCAGTCGTCCTGGATGCCGATTGCGGGTCGTTTCGGATTGGGATAGTCGGTCCGTTCGACGAATCTGGGATCAGGAGCTTTCGCCGTCAGCTTCCTGCCAGGTCGGCACCGACGGCAACCACGCTGGCATCGACACCCATTACGGACAACTGGTCGGCGATCTCGGGAACGTAGACCGGATTCATCACTACCACCAGGCCGGGTGACAACTCTGGCAGCTGGGCAGGGGATATGACCGGAGTGCCCGAGCCGGAAAGGTAGGAACCATGCTTGGCCTTATTGATGTCGACGGCGGCCGCGATGTCTACCGCAACCGAGCTGATGAAGCCCACGGCCTTGGAACTTGCGCCCCACAGCACGGCAGGCCGCCCCAGTTGAGTGGTGGCACTGATCCTGTCTCGCCATGTCGAGATCGCCAGGTCGACACGCTGGTTGAAGCTCGAGGCAAGCTCCACAACGTGAGCAGCGTCTGCGTTGGGTGCTCCGGCCTCGCCGGGCGTGGCCTCCAAGAGAAGGTACTGGTCCGCGAAATCGAGGTAGAGATCAAGGACCTCGAAGCCAACAACTCGCGCCAGATTCCGCAGCGAGGTGGCCGTGAAGTAAGAGCAATGTTCGTAGTAAACATCCCAGAACGCCCCCTCGGTAAGGATCCGAGCCGTGTCGGGCACTTCGATGAACGCCACCGCTCCCGGGGTTCGGATGGCTGAGGAACGCAGCCAGCCGGCAAACTCCGACGCGTTGGGGACGTGTTCCAGAGTGTGACGACACGCGATCAGATCGCCGGTGAAATCCGACTCAGGACCCAAGAATTCCGAAAGCACAGTGAAGTCCCCTGCCTCGGCTCTTCCCGGCTCGTATGCAGGGTCCACCCCCAGTCCGGTCATCGCGCCCACCCGGCACGCGATGGCCAGCCACTCTGCCTTACCGCATCCGACCTCGAGCACTTGCTTGCCCTTCAACCCATGCTTCTGCACCAGTTGACGCGCGGTGCGCTCAGCGAAGGCCACAAACGTCGGCGACGTTGCCTGGCTGTCTTCGTAAGGAAGGGTGTAGTCGACGTCGCCGGAAGCAAAGGCTTGGTTCTGGATAAAGCCACAAGCAGGGCACACAGCGAGGTCCAGAGTCCCGACTGGTTGAGCGAGCGCCGCCTCTCGAGTCAGATGAAGGATGCAAGAGCTGGTAGGGACCGACTCGACTTGATAGAAGCTCCGGGTTCCAGCGCCGCACAGACGACATCCCGGTTGACTCACATCAGCACCGTCGTGCGGGAGCTGAAAGCCTCAGCGAATCCACTAGGGGCACCACATTCAACGGCGCGGATCCTCATCAAGGCGGCCAGCGTTTCCCTATCGAACCATGCCTTGTCATTCTGACTGGGGAAGTGGTCGAGAAGGTGATCGAGCTTGGTCGAGGCGATCTTCTCAGAGAGTCTCACGAACACATTTGGCTGCATGACGTCTCCGTCCCTTTTGAGGATCTCGTATTGGAGCGTCATGTGGTCACGCAGGACCTGGCCGGTGATGTCAGCGACAAAACGGTGATCCTGGTGCCGATCCTCACGGTGATGAGTGAAAGCCAGGTCGATCTCCTTGTCGGCAACCGCCGCTCGCAGGAACTCCTTCGCCTTAGCCGGCGTCCGGTAGGGGAGTAGCCCGTCTTCGAATTGGCCAACGATGAGCTCGACCCGATCGCCCAGGAGGTCTTTTGCACTCTGGGTCGCCTCGGCCGTGCGCTCCGGAGTAGAAGTGAACACCACCCAATGGAACTTTGCCTGTGGGGCCCTATCTGCCAACTTGAGCAGAGTCCCCCCAGCGCCGATCTCAATGTCGTCGGGATGGGCCCCGAGGCACAGCACCGTGCGCGGCTCGCGATCGAACTCAAGGCCGAGCATTGCGATCCTCCCACAGCACCCACGGTGCCTCGCCGTTTTCATAGAGATCGTCGAGGTAGCGCTTGTCCTTGAAGGTGTCCATGGGGGACCAGAAGCCCTCGAAACGATGTGCGTAAACCTGGCGTTTCGCGATCATGCGCTGGAATGGCTCGAAAACGAGATCCTCCCCTGGCTCGATGTAATCGAAGATGGATGGACGGAACGCAAAGAACCCAGCATTGAGCCATAGCGCAGCATCCGCTATCGGGCCGATAGAGGTCGCCACGTCGGAGTCGTCGGCTGTCACGACGTGATAGGACTGCGGCGGCCGCACAGCCAAGAACCCGGCAGTCTGAGCTCGACTCTCGAAAGTCTCCAAGTAGGCATGTAGATCCAAATTGGTGACACCATCGGCGTAGTTGGCCAGAAAGATCTCATCGCCCTCTACATGCTCGCGAACCCGAACTAGACGCTCCCCGATGTTCGAGTTGAGGCCTGTGTCGACGAAGGTGATCGTCCAGTCATCAATGTCTCTCGTCAACAGGGTCCTTTCGGTACCTCCTTTGGCCAGGATGAAGTCGTTGGAGATGGCCTCCTCGTATTCGAGGAAGTACTGCTTGATCGCGTCCGCCTGGTAACCGAGGCACAACACGAAGTCCGTTATGCCGAAGTGTGCGTAGTACTTCATGAGGTGCCAGAGGACCGGCCGGTACCCAATGGTCACCATGGGCTTGGGTAGCTGGTCCGAGTGGTCCCTCAGCCTCATCCCCTGGCCGCCGCAGAAGAGAACAACCTTCATGACGGTTTGAAGGTGGCGACTTCAGGGATGGGAACCACGAACTCTGCTCCCCAATCGCCTATGTACGAGAGCTGAGCCATGATCTCGTCCTTGAGGTTCCAAGGGAGGATGAGAACGTAATCCGGTTTGGTCTCGGCGATATGCTCCGGCGAAAAGATCGGAATGTGGGTGCCGGGGGTGTATCGCCCATGCTTGTAGACGTTCCGATCGCACAGATAATCGATGAAGTCGGTTCGGATGCCGCAGTAGTTGAGAAGCGTGTTCCCCTTGCCGGGAGCGCCGTAGCCAGCCACCGACTTGCCGGCTCGTTTGGCACCAATAAGAAAATCCAGCAGCTGGCGCTTGGTGTTCTCAACCTGCTGTCCGAATTTGGGATAGGTGTCGAGGTCGAACAAACCGAACTTCGACTCGCGCTCAACAAGCTCTGCGACGCTGTCCTGGATCGGCTTGGAGTCATCGTTGGCATGCTTCAGATAGAGACGCAGCGAACCACCATGGGTCCATAGCTCGTCCACATCGAACACCTGTAGTCCGTGTCGCTCGAAGATTCTCTGGCAGGTGCCAAGCGAGAAGTATGAGAAGTGCTCGTGATAGATGGTGTCGTATTGGTTATGCGCCATGAGCTGCATGACATGAGGGAACTCGAGTGTCACAACGCCTCCCTCTGCGAGGACGAGGGGGAAGCCAGCCACGAAACCATTGAGGTCGGCCACCTGAGCCAACACGTTGTTGCCAACTATCAGGTCGGCTTTTAGGCCTTCGCTGCTCAACTCTTCGGCCAGCGCGACGTCGAAGAATTCGACCCTGGTCTCCACGCCCTTTTCTCGAGCTGCTTCGGCAACATTCGACGCTGGCTCGATGCCGAGCGCTGGAATCGCCCGCTCCACGAAATACTGAAGCAGGTACCCGTCGTTGCTGGCCACCTCCAGAACCCGCGAGCCCGAGTCAAGTTGGAAGCGGGAGATCATCGACTCCACATAGTCGCGGGCGTGCTCCAGCCATGCCGTTGAGTATGACGAGAAATAGGCGATCTCGTCGAATATCTCTTTCGGACTTACGTACTCCTCCAACTGCACGAGAAAACAGTCTGAGCAGACATAGACGTGGAGCGGAAAGAACGGCTCAAGCTGGTTGAGCCGATCGCTCAACAAGAAATCCTCACACAGAGGTGACATCCCGAGATCGACCATCGTGGTCTCCAGAGGTGCGTCGCAAAAGCGGCAGGCCGGACTCACAACCAGCGCAACCTGTCAGAGAGACGACCTTCGACCCGCAACCTGTCGATCTCGTCCAATCGTGTGAATTGGGTGAATGCGGCCTCAGTCAATCCTTCGCTGCTGAACGCATTGGCCAACTGGTCGATCCCTTTCTGCACGTTCCACTCAGGTTTGAACGCGGGGACGAGAGAGGGGAGCTTGGCGAAGTCCACTCGGTAACTCCGCACATCGGGCCCTGCCCCATCGCTGATCGATATCTCAGAGCCTGGCAAGGCGCCCACCACCATCTCGGCCAGGTCCCGCACTCGGAAGTTGTCTTCTGTGATGCCGACGTTGAATGGCTCGGCGTGAATGGCATCGCGTGGAGCCTCGAGAACGGCCTGGATGGCGCGACAGGCGTCTTCGACGTGCAGCTGAGGTCTCCACGGTGTGCCGTCTGACTTGAGTACCACCCGGTTGGTGGCTACTGCCCACGCGGTGAGGTTGTTCACAACAACGTCGAGTCGCAACGCAGGCGACACGCCGTACACCGTGGCGTTCCGCAGCAGGGTTGGAGAGAAGCCGTCATCAGCCAACGCCAACAGATCGTTCTCCACCATCACCTTCGATTCTCCGTACGGAGTTACCGGCGAGAACGGGAACGACTCATCGATGAGCCCCTCCCCCGAAGCTCCGTACAGTGAACAACTGGAGGCGAAAACGAATCGCTCCACCCCGGCAGCCTTGGCCAACTCGGCGATGTGAACGCTGGCAGAGTGGTTGATCTCGTAGGTGAGCGAGGGGTCCAGGTCGCTCAACGGGTCGTTGGACAGCGCCGCCAGGTGAATGACTGCATCGAGGCCCTCCAGCTGAGCTCTCGTCACGTCTCGCATGTCCTGGCGGTTGGTCAGTTCAGGCAGTGAGCCCCCGAAACCACACCGCTGGTAGTAGCCAGCGTCCAAACCGACGACCTCGTACCCGGCACGCTGCAAGAACGGCGTCAAAACACTGCCGATGTAACCGACGTGCCCAGTAACAAGAACCCGCATACCACTGACTCCCAGCCCGATAACCACGGATTGTACTCCCTTGAGTTGGCCACGACACAAGTGTCCAAGCGCGTGAATCGGCGAGCGCCGACACTGCGCGTAGTTGACCTAGACTCGCCCTCCTGTCTCACTCCCAACGGAATCGGTGTGTCTCAAGCCAAACAAGAACCATCGTTCGAGCTTTCGGATCGGATATGGAGGGCTCTCGCTTGTCCGGCCTGTCACGGCGATCTGACGGCGAGTGATCGAGGCGTGACCTGTGATTCATGTGGGACGCACTACCCAGCCTCGGACAGACAACCGGATCTGCGTCCCGTCTCGGACAAGCACGTCATGCTGGAGGCGGTGGTACGTCCCTACGGTCGCACCGGTCCCAGGCCGCCGGTCCGACCGCAGCCCATCCCGTTCCATCGCTCCGCGGTCGTTGACATCCACCCCGAGAAGTTGCCTGGCAATCTGCTATCTGGAAATGGATTGACCAGGGAACTGGCTAGCTGGTTCCCGGCGGGCGACGAGAACGGTCTAGCTCTCGACCTGGGGTCAGGAGACGGACGCATTAGACCGATCCTTGAACTAACTGGCTTGGAGTACGTCGGTTTGGACGTTGAGGGCTCAGCGCCCACGGTCTTGGGGCTCGGCGAGGCACTGCCGTTCAAGGATTCAAGCATCGACCTCGTCTTTGCGCTCGGCGTGGTAGCTCACACCACCAACCCTTTCCTCACGTGCCAGGAAATTGCCAGAGTCCTGAAACCAGGGTGCTCGTTCATCGGGACAACGCAGTTCCTCGAGGCGTGCGCGATGAATTCCCGGCACCATGTGACTTTCAATGGGCTGTGGGACTGGCTTGATTCGGCCGGCCTCGAGGTGGTGCAGGTTGAGGCGAACACCGAGTGGTCCGGCATAAAGGCAATACTCCAAATGGGTTACCTCCCAAGCCGATTTGGTTTGGCGCGCGGGGTGGCAGCAGCTATCGACTCACTGCATCGATGGTGGAACCGGCGGCGGGCGGCGGGCGAGGACACGCCGCTGGGCGAAAGTCCGCCCGAGGGATACACGGGGGGCTTCCGATTTGTTGCTCGGCTGGCGGAATAGCTTTCCCCGCCGAACTGCGGACACCCTCCCACATCCTGCTTCGGGCCGCGACGGGCGTCACTCGTAGGCTGAGTGGATGGCCGATCCCAAGTTCAGTTTCGGTATCCCCGTCTATAACGGGGAGCCCACCATCCGCAGAACCGTCGAGTCTGCGCTAGCTCAAACGTTCGGTGATATCGAAGTGGTCGTAGCCGACAACCTGTCGACAGATGCCACAGAAGAAATCTGCACCGAGATAGCCCTGCGGGACCGCCGCTTGAGGTATGTACGGAACGAAACCAACCTTGGCCAGAACGGCAACTTCACCGAAGTCGCCAAACTCGCTCGCGGCGAATTCTTTAGGTGGCTGGGAGATGACGACTGGGTCGAGCGGGAGTATGTCGAAGCGTGCTTAAGAGCCTTCGGCGAGCGCCCGGACGCAGTGCTGGCAACCACATACCAAGAGCACGTCGAACCTGGCGGCACGGTTCACTACGAGGAGTACGAAGGTGAGCGCGTGACTGCTGCCGACCCCGCCAAGCGATTTGATCAGGTACTTCGCCTGTTGGGTGCGAACCCCCTGTGGATCGATCCTGTTTACAGCACGGTGCGCCGGAAGACACTGATGGAAACAGGACTCATGCGCTCGATCCGCTTCGCTGACGCAGCCGTAGCCTGCGAGCTTGCATTGGCCGGCAGGTGGGTCCACGTTCCGCAGCGCCTCGCCGGCCGCACCTTCGAGCCCTTGCCACGCGGCTGGCGCGCCTACTCCCAATACACGGGCGGCGCCACCACTGGCCCCGTGGGATGGCTGGCGGCTCGCTCACAGCGGATCATCCTCTGTTATGTCTTAGCCCGCATTGTGGCATCACACCCCGCGCTAGGACCGAGACAACGCGTACGCGGTTGGACGTCGATCGCGCGGTTCTACACACTGATGCGAGCCAGGCAAGTGCGCAGAAGGCTGCGCCGATTGATCGCATGAGGTACCAGCCCCGGCGTTTGGTCAGAACGAGCCCGCCTCCGATGATGTCTGCGCCAGGCGGGCAACACTCGCTGACTACCACCGTCCGCACTCGCCACCGGTCCCTTTAGGTTGTGTTCCCGATGGTCGCCACCATCATCATCCCTGCACACAACGAGGAGAGCGTCCTCGGTTCAACCCTGCAGTACCTGCTGGACGACCTCTCCGAAGACGTCCAAGTGGTCGTGGTTTGTAACGGGTGCACCGATCGGACGGCGGAGGTGGCGCAGCGTTTCGGATTACCTGTCGAGGTGCTCCGGGTGGAGCCCGCCTCGAAGATCGCCGCACTCAATGCCGGCGATGGCGTCGCACGGTCGTTTCCGCGCGTGTACCTGGACGCCGACATACGAATCTCTGGAACGCATATGCAGCGAGTAATAGCGGCCCTGTCGGCGCCAGGGGCGCTTGCGGCGGAGCCCAAGGCGCGGATGATCACCTCGAACAGCACCGTTTGGGTCAAGGCGTACTATGCGGTTTGGCAGGCGCTCCACGGGCAGGATCCCGGCGACGTTGGCTGCGGCCTGTATGCCTTGTCCGAGGCCGGCCGATCGCGCTTTGCAGAGTTTCCGCAGGTGATCTCCGACGACGGTTTCACGAGAGCGCAATTCGCGCCGGACGAGATAATCGAGGTACAAGATGCCTACACGGTGATCGAGACGCCTCGAAACCTGAACGCCTTGACCAAGATCAAGGCGCGAAGTCGGATCGGCGTCCTCGAGTTGACCCGGAAGTACCCCGAACTCTGGGCACGCAAGCGGTCCGGAACCAGGTCCCTTCTATCCAAGGTGCTCGGAGTCCCGCTGCGGCTTTGGCCGCTCTTTCCGTTCTACCTGATGGTGCAGCTCTCGACCCGCCGACGAGCTCGGCGAATCGTCCGGGATCTAGACCGCTACCGCTGGGAGCGAGACGAAACCACCCGTTGAGGGAGCAGGCTCCCTAGTGAGTCCTTGACCGACGCCAGAAAGATGACGCCGCTAAGGCGCTCACGCCTCCCAGCGCGAAGAGCAGGGTTCCGACGATGATCCAGGCCCCGATACCACCACCGTCCGAGGCCGAATCAGGGGATCCCACGGCCTGAGATGACGAATCGGACACTCCACCCCCCTGGGATGTCGTCCCCTGCGGCATCGTCGAAGCGACCGGCACTTGGGTGTTGATGTCCAACAGCTCGCCGGTGTCGTCCCACACGTTGCCCTCCAATGTCACGTTGTCGTTGTTATCGGAGGCGAAGAGGCCATAGAAGTAATCCCTACCGAAGCGGTTGTTGCGGATGATGATGTTGTACGGATCGCCCTCACCACCGTCACGCACGTGGATTGTGTATCCACCGCCATTGAGGTAGTTGTTCTCGATCGTGATGTCGTGGCCCAACCCGAAGTCCGACTTGATGAGAATGGCGGACGTACCGCCAGGGATCTCGGACTCTATGTAGGAGCCACGCACAACCGAGTCGTGGGCCCCACCGTCATCTTGGATGGCGTCGGTGTGGGCATCCGGCCTAGGTGCCTTGAGGTCGTGGATGTAGAGCCCCTCGTAGGTGCTGTTCGAACCGATCTTGACGCCATCCTCCACGTGGTGGATCTCCACGAATCGCATCACGATGTTGTCACCACCGATCCCGCGCTCGTTGAGATGGTCAGGATGACCGATCTCGCTGTTCTCGATGGTCAGGAATCCCGCAGGTGCCCAGATGGTCCAGAAACCTTCCGTGTAGATCCACGAATTGCGGATTATCACCCCGGGAGCTTCAATCGTTAGGCGCCCGTAAATCTCTTCGTTTTCTATGACCGTTCCCGGCTCGGTGATGGTCAGGCTGCCCTCGCTGTACCTAAGCAAGGACGGATCAGATAATCCGGCCTCTGTCCAGGGTCCGTCGGCGGAGGTCGCTTGTGACGATGACTGGGCGAGGGCCGGCCCCATCGACAACACTGCCATCGCAAGGAACAAGCATGCGAGCACCATGGCCTTCCTTGATCTGAGAAACATGAACCCCATTTTCACGAGTTGGTTCGGACTTCTCGGCCCTCGGTTCGCCGTGACTCTGACAGCGGGATCGACGGCCGGCCCACAGAAGACCCTACCCCCTCATGGGCCCAAGAAGGACGGGGGTACTCTGGCTCGCCGGCCTCGCACGGTGGTGAATAATGAGCACAGGAATCGGTCAGTGAGCGCGGCCGCCAGGAGGCGCGTCACAGTCGTCATTGTGAGCTACAACAGTTCGCAACACCTTCCCCGGCTGTTCGCCGCGCTGCCTGCGGCGTCGGAGTCCCGAACGAAGATCCAAGTGGTGGTCGCGGACAACGCCTCCACCGATGACTCCGCCGAGTTAGTTCGCCTGCTGTGGCCCTCAGCAGAGCTCGTCCAGATGGCCCAGAACCTTGGCTACGCCGCCGGCATCAATGCCGCAGTGGAGGCAGCAGGGCCGAGTGATGCCATACTCGCCCTGAACGCAGATATCCAAATGGCTCCATCATGCGTAGATCAGCTGCTTGACGGTCTCGATGGCGTCGACGTAGGCATCACTGTTCCTCGGCTCGTGGACTCAACCGGAGATCTGGCCCATTCCCTGAGACGTGAGCCAAGAGTCGCGTCGACGTTGTTCGAAGCGGTCTTCGGCGGGAACCGCTCGGGGTGGGTATCGCGGTTCGGTGAGACCATCGCGGAGCCGCAGGCATACGAGCGCTCTACCCAGGCGGACTGGGCCACCGGTGCCGCCATGATGATCTCTCGGCAATGTTGGGAAGCAACCGGTCCTTGGGATGAGTCGTTCTTCCTTTTCTCTGAGGAGGCGGACTATGCGCTCAGGTCTCGTGACGCCGGGTTCCGACTGTCCCTTGTTCCCGAAGCCGAGGCAATTCATTTGGGAGGGCCGTCACATGAGGACCCTCGGCTGTGGTCGATGCTCGTCATTAACAAACTGAGGCTCTTCCGCCGCAGAAATGGACAACTCCGCTCTGCATCCTTCTGGGTGGCGTTGACGATCAACGAGGCTATTCGCGCCGCCATTGGGCGCAGAGTCCATAGAGCGGGGCTCATGGCCCTTCTATTGAAATCCCGAAGACCCCCAGAGGTGCGCTAACAAGACGCGCAGCGCTCTTCCAACCGGAGCTACACGTCAGACGAGTTCAGCTCGGTCCCGTTGCCGAACCGCTTCGCGAGTATTGATAGCTGGCGGTAGCCGAGCCAACGCCACGAGGTCAGGACTGCAAGCGCATAGGCCGCCACTCCCAGTGCGACAAGCGAGAACAGGCCGACCACTCCGTAATCCCCGCCGAGCAGCCAATCTCCTAACAAAACAACCCCGGCCATGGCGCCTCCGTTGATCATCGGCCACCCACCGGCACTAACCAGCCGACCAAACGGCAAGCCGACCAAACGCGTCGAAGCGAACAGGATCGCCGAGTCTGCAACAACCGCACCGGCAAGCGTCGCCAGCCCAGCTCCGAAGAGCTCAAGCCTGTCGATGAAGGGGTAAAGGAGACCAGCCATTATCACAAGCCGCATAAATGAGAGGGCGGTGGTCAAGTCGGGACGACCGGCCCCGAACAGCATCATTTGGGCCGGCGCTGATAGAGCGCGGATAAGGCCGGCGAGCGCTAGCACCTGAAGGGCCGAGACCATCGGCAGCCATTTTTCACCAAGCAGCACTCTGGTTATGTCTTCACCGAGAACAACGAGCCCAAGGGTCATGGGCACGGCCAGAAGCGCAACGAAGTGAACCGATTGAACCAGAGCGAATCCCAGCCGCTTGGCATCTTCCTGGATTCGAGAAAACGCCGAGAAGGCGACCTGGTTCATGGTCTGGGCGATCTCGGTTAGGACCGCTTGGGACAGAGTGAAGGCGATTCGGTACAGCCCGAGCGCTCCGATGCCGAGGATCCGACCCACCAAGATGTCATCCAACTCCGAGGTGAAGTACCAAACAACGAAGGAACCCAGTACCCACTTTCCGAACCGGAATAGCTCCCGAGCCTTATCGACTTCGAAGCGAAGCCTGGGCCGCCGATCTGTTAGGCGAAAAGACAGGACGACCCGAGCAACCCTTCCGGCAAGAACCCCGAATACCAGTGCCCATACGTTTTGGAAGATGAATGCCGCAGCGATGGCGACAGTCACCTCGACCAACCGCTGACTTACCTCGAACGCAAAGACCTTCCGGAAGTCGAGCTGGCGATCGAATCGCACCACGGCTGGATTCGTGAACCCGCTGATCACCACCGACGCAGCCATGACCCTGACAACGTCCACTGCGTCCGACGCATTGAAGAAGTCTGCGACGAGGGGAGCACCGGCCAGCACCAGAATGCCGGTGAACAGACCTCGACTGATCTCGACCATCCACGCCGTGTCCAGGTATGCGTCGATGTCGTCCTTCTTCTGGATCAATGCCTCGGTGAAACCCGATCGGGAGAATGACTCCAGCAGCAGCAACGTGATGATGGCGATGGCCATCAACCCGAAGTCATCAGGCGATAGGAGGTGGGCCAGAATGACCGTTCGGATCGTGATAAGCACACTGCCGAGCGCCCGCGTAGCAAAGGCCCATGCCCCTGCGTTGACAACTCTCGAGCCGAAGTGGTCTCCGGGGCGCCGGATGGCCCGTATCACCCACATGCCAGGAACCCGGCGAAGTCGGCTCATCTGTGCCCTCGCAGGTTGGCCCCTGACGATCTCGTCGCGGGCCGTGCTGTATGGCCAGCTCTAGGGCCCAGGCCCGTAGTAGCCCTCAACCACGCCTACCGATTTCGATTAGCTCATCTATCAGCTCCCGGTGGCGCATTTGCTCCGTCTCCCATCCGTGGGAGTCGAAGAACGCGGCGGCGCGCACGGCCAGCCCTTCGCACCGATCAGGATCAGAACCCAGCTCGACCATGGCAGAGGCCAACGCCTCCACGTCGCCAGACGGCACAAGAGCGACCTGATCCGCATCGAAGTACTCCTTCACCGCATCCAAGGCAGTGCAGATCGTCGGCATTCCGAGCGCTGAGTACTCCAGCAATTTGGTAGGCAGCATGTATTGGGTGAACGGGCCATCAATAACGGGGACTACGCCCACGTCACACTCCAAGAGGCGAGGCAAGAGCTCTTCGATGGGCACGAAACCCCGGGACAGAGATACATGCTCATGGAGGTCGAGGTCCTCGATGAGACCCTCCACGTGATCTGCCGCATCGCCATCCCCGATGATCACAAGCTCCATACCGGGGAGCTCGCGGCGGGCGACGTCGGTCGCCAGCACTGCAACGTCGAGGCCGTGACGGACAGCAATGGTTCCGTGGTAAACGAATCTGATTCGACCGTTGGCGGATCGGAATCGAGCGGGCTGCAGAGGAAACCTTGATGGATCTGGCATGTTGTGGACTACCACGATCTTTTCACCAGGGTTGCCACGCTCCATAAGGACGCGGCGGTGAGGGTGCGTGACGACGATGACCCGATCGGCAAACCGAATGGAGGCACGCTCCACCCACTGCATGATCCGCACCAGCCTGCTGGCCGCTCCGAACTTATCGACGTATAGCTCCGGCATCAGATCATGCATGTCGAGAATGATCGGAACGCCAACCAACGCCAAAGGCAGGGCACTGAACACCATGAAATCTGGCAAGGTGTGGATTTGGACGACGTCCACCCGATTCCGCCTATGCAGGCGGACGAGCGCGAACATAGCAACCAGCAGGAACACCACGTACTGAACTCCATACAGAACGGGGTTCGGGCCGCGGTATCGGGGCGAGTAAGCGCCCCAGCTGCTCACACCATCTACCACCTCGCGGCGAGAACGCCCTCGGCCCCGCAGACAGATCACCTCGACGGTGTCCCTCCGGGCGGCGAGCGCCTCCGCCTCCCGTCTCACCCTGGGATCCGACTGATAGTGAGTGAAAGCGACCATCGCGACATGGGCCATGAGACAGCTCAGCCCGACAGAGGGCCCTGGCCGACAGCCATCATTCCCAGCCTCCGGCCGTGGTCAGCCCCGGGTGGTCTCTCCGCAAGATGATGGCAGCACGGCCAAGTCCTAGGCCAAGCAGGATCAAGCACATCGGAAAGAACTGGTCGAAGGTCCATGCATCGAATGTCCCACCACCGACGAGAAGAGCGAGCCCAGCTATGAAACCGACCAGTGGAAGCAATGCCTCCGGTTCCCTTGCGCGGTGAATAGCCCGCCGGCACCAGTTGATAGCCACCAGGAAGAACGACACGAAAATGGCCAATCCCACGATCCCGAACTCGATCAAACCTGTGTTGTAGGCGTTATCGAAGATCTGAATCTCAGGATCGTGCGTTAAATATCCGGCACCGATCACCGGCCGCTCCGACACCAGCTCGGGCAGCCGCTCGAAGCGCTCCAGCCTGATCTGCGTGTTCTGATCCTCGGATGGGTTGGTGAAACTGTTGAGAAGCAGTCTTGGTGTTGCGGGTGAAACCGCGAAAGCGAGCAACATCAACAACAGGCCCCCCAAGCTCACCGAGACGAGCCGCGGGATATACCTGACGAGCACAAAGAGCAGCGGGAGGATCATCACCACGATCATGACAAAGCCCGTCCTTGAGTTGGCGACCGGGAGACCGATGACGTTGATGGCGAGAGCAAGGGTCGCCAACCGACGCTCCGACTTGGTCCGGGCATTGAGCATCCAGACCGTGCACACCAAGACGCTCACGGCAATGACGGCCGACAAGACGATGGGATTGGGCGCGGTAGTCGCCGCACGGAGCTCGCCGGTGAGCCGCTGCCTCACTTCGAATTGATCAGCCTCAAGCCTCAGTCCCCTTGGATCAAACTCCAGCCCCAAGCTGGCCGGCAAGGTGATGAGAACGCCAACGGGCTTCTCGGTGATGAACTCCCACGTGGCGAGAAGGGCCTGACCCGAAGTGGCGACTACTGCCGCGCCCAGCGTCACCATCGCTGAGCGCCATCGGAAAGACAGATGGAAGCTCGCCACGAACAATCCAGCGAGAGTGACGAACCGGAATAGGCCCCGCTCTGCGCCGTTGGCCTGGAACTTGGTTAGGTCCACGGCGTGGATAAATGGCGCCAGCACCACAATCGAGAAAGCGGCAAGGGCAAACACACCAAGCGTCCCGGGTGGCATTGGGTGCGGATTGGTGACCATCCACACCATCCACGCCAGGAGTAGCAAGCCCAGCACTGCGTCCGAGGGGGTCAGGGAGATGCCGATCGGGAGAACGTAGGCGTCACCGATCAGACGGTTGAGAATCAGATAAGCAATTAACAGGGTGAGCACCAACCGCTCCGGGACGAAAAGGGCCGTATCCCATTTCGATTTCGCCCAATCGGGTCCAACCAGAGGGGCTTCGGGCCCTGCCACCCTCGGGTCCACCACGGCTCACGACCTCCGCTTAGAGCTCGATGTAGATGATTGCTGTTGCTTGCCTTCGGCCGGCTGGCTCTCGGAGTCCGGTGTGTTCTCGGCTGCGGCGCCATCTACCGTCGGCTTGGTTGGCGCCTTCGAGCTAGTCGAGGTCTTCTGGCGCTCGCCCGCGCGCTCCTTGCTCGGAGCCGCACCTTTGCCGTCGCTCCGGGTCGAATCTTGGCTGCCGCTGCCCGCTTTCTCTGGCCTCTTGTGGCGCTTCTGGTTGCTGCTGGCGGCATCGGATTTGTCCGAAGCCTTCGTGGAACGGCCGGTCGACGCCTCGGCC
The DNA here is from genome assembly GCA_029863035.1 of Acidimicrobiia bacterium. Next base: position 19,297 of record JAOTWH010000009.1, read on the forward strand.
TGAGCTGCATTCTGATCACCCGAGCTAGCTTGCGCTTGGGCGCGTGGCCGGGCGTCGCGCTGTTGAAGCGCTTCGGCGGCAGTTAGGGGAAGCGGCTCGCCCGCCTTGGGCGCCTTCTGCTTTTGGGCCTTCTGCTCGTGGGCCTTCTGCAATTCTGCCCTCTGTTGGGCTGCCTTCTGAGCTGCCTCCTGAACTGCCTCTTGAACTGCCTTCTGTTCTGCCTTCTGAGCCTTCCGTTCTGCCTCCTGAACTGCCTTCTGTTCTGCCTTCTGAGCTGCCTTCTGAGCCTTCTGAGCTGCCTTCTGAGCCTTCTGTTCTGCCTTCTGAGCCGCCCTCTGAGGTTCTATTGCCTGCGGTTGAGCTGCCCGCTGGTGTGCTGCCTTCTGTCGGGTTGCCTGTAGTTGTGCCGCCTTCTCTTGGGCCGCCTTCTCTTGGGCCGCCTTCAGGCGGTGCTCATCGGGCTCGTGGATCGTACGTGCTGCGGCGCTAGGCGCCCCGGTCACACGGGGCTCGACGGTTCGGGCAGCATTTGAGCGGGCGGGACTGGCACTGACCGAGCGAGCAGACCCAGCAGGTGCAGCAAACCCGGTGGCTTCTCCGTCGGTCTCGCCAACGGCAACTACCTTCATTTGTGCGAGTTTCTCCTGATGCCATGTATCTTTTGAAATCGCCACCGCTAGCAGAAGCAACATGCCGACCGCTAGCGCTGAGATGAGGAGAATCGGACCCCTCCTCGTGCCGATCGGGTTCGCCGATGGTTCAGGCGTAAGCAGAACAAGAGCCACGTCGCGCGTTCCACCAGTACCTGTCGATACAAAGGCATCCCCTTGTTCCCATGCCGTGGCGATGCCGCCAGGGCGAATTCTGAAACTGTCCTCGCTCTCCAATATGGCGGAGTCGGCGATCGTCATTACCAGCGCGGGCACAGCATCAGCGAAGTCCGGCATTTCCGGAGGCGTGAGTCGCACAGGTTGGTCTTGGCGTGTGCCCCCCTGCTCCAAAGTGAGTCTGACCGTCATGGCGGGAGACAGGGTGGTGTTGATTTCGAGGGCCGAGCCAGCGTTGCGGGCGAGAGGCACGGCGATTTCTGTTCCGCTACCGATATCCACGATAAGGAACAGATCAGAGGGTTTGAGACCCAGACCAGTTGCCACCTCGATATCCAACCTGCTGGCGAAAGGACGGGTCACATCGATCACCGCCACCGTGGTGGGCGACACCGGAGCATCGGCTACTACGAGCTGGTCAGATAGCCGACCCTCGAGCCACTCAAAGGCGGCAAGACTGGCTGCTGTTGCCTCGCTTCTCGTTGCTGTCGTGAAGGTTGCCGAGATGACCGGGGCGGCGTCAGCAAGCTCAACTTTGATGTCGTCCGTCAGGCGAATCCCATCCTGTTCAAAGAGTGCGTCCACAAAAGCATCCGACTTGATCAGCTCGGCGTAGAGCCCAGCCGGAAGAGTCAGGTCACCCGGATTGAGGTCGGCTTGGGCTAGCGACTCGACGCCAGCTGGCGCCACAGCGAACTGCACCGTGGATTCGTAATCGGGTCCGATCCGAAAGGTGGGCTTGCCGTCGGACACGGTGAACGACAGAAGGAATATCGGCAACAAGACGACGACAAGACCGATGACAAGAAAGCGTCGTTGACGACGGAGGGCCTCGGTGAAATCGAAGACATTCATGAAGCGACAACGCTATCGGGACCTGACACAAAGCCTCTATCGCCAATCGGGTTTGCACCGAAACTGGCACCAACCAACGCCAAAAGGACACTCAGCGTCGGTCGATATTCCGCGATCGCGACCCCCGGTAGCTGACCCTTCTGTCCTCCCATCAAAATGATCCGGTGCCTGGGAAGAACCAGGCGCCGTGCCAACTGCGCCAGGTCACCGATCTGCATCACATCGCTGCTCACAAAGAGCAAGTCCGGCTGAATGGTCGCGACCCATGCTTCCGCTCCTGCGAGGGTGGTCGCAGTGGCGACCTTAAAACCAGGCTCGAACAACTCCAACGCACTCGAGATGTATCTCAAGGTGTCCTCTTCCGGATGCACTACGAGCGCTGTCGAAGTGACCCGCTGTTGATCCGGGAGCAGGTCGCTGGTCAAGAGCGTGGGGCCGTGGGAGGGAAACCGTTGACCTCTGAGATGCGGGCGTCAGCCATCTCGACCGCTTCCCCGGCTGAAGCCATGGACAGCTGCGCTGCCGAGAGGATCCTCACGACATCGATGCCCGCTTGAGCGTCAGACCGAGGATTCTTGCCGAGACGGATGCAGTCGATGAAATGCTTGGTCTGTGTGGCGAGTGGCTCTTGGTCGTCAAGCATGGGGCTGACAATGTCGCCGTATCGATACGAGTATTGGAACTCGCCGAAGGAGTCATAGTGTCGAGGCCCCTCGACTCGTTTGTCGAAAATGCGGATCTTCTCGATCGGGGACACATCGTCGTAAACCAGCATCTTGTTATCTCCGATGAAGGTCATCTCGCGAACCTTCTTAGGATCCAGCCACGACACGAGAATGGTTGCGGTGAGGGACGACCCGAAGTCGAGAGTGAGATTCACAACGTCTTCGATGCCCCGAGTGACGTGTGCCTTCCCCGTGGCCGACACCGAAAGGGGTGCGCGACCGAGGACGTAGAGAAGAATCGAAAGGTCGTGAGGAGCCAGATCCCACAACACGTTGACGTCTCGCTGAAACACGCCGAGGTTCACGCGCAGTGAGCGCACGTACATCATTTCGCCTAGCTCCCCAAGTCGGACCAGATCGGCGATGCGGTTGACTGCAGCCGTATACACGAAGGTGTGCCCCACCATGAGTGTCAATCCCATCTCAGCAGCCAGGCGCTTCAGCTCTTCGGAATCGCTCACGCTGGTCGCCAGGGGCTTCTCCACCAAGACGTGCTTGCCGATCCGAAGGGCCTCTCTGGTCAGTTCGAAATGTGAGGAAGGATTGGTCGCTATGACGACTGCGTGAATGTCCGGGTCGCTAATTATCGACGCGGCATCATCGAGCACGTTGAGGGTGGGGTAGAGATGCTCAATGTGATCGCGGCGAAGTGCATCGCGATCTGCAGCGCTCTTAACGAAGACGCCTTCGCCTCTTAATGAGACGAAGTTCCTGATGTGGTTGGGGCCCCAATAGCCACAGCCGATAACACCAATACCCAGGTCCTGATCTCTACTAGTCATTTCTACCTCTCACTCGCTCAATGGCCTCGATTGAAGAGGACGGCCGGAACGGTCCTCAGCAAGATCGCCGCATCGAGCGATGGCCGCCACTGTTCGATGTAATCGATGTCGAGGCGCACCATCTCCTCAAACGAAAGCGTGTTTCGACCGCTCACCTGCCACAAACCCGTGATGCCCGGCGGAACCTCGAGGCGCCGTTTGTGCCACTCGGTGTAGCGCTCCACTTCGTACGGAAGGGGCGGCCGCGGGCCAACAAGGCTCATATCCCCGCGAAGCACATTCCACAACTGTGGGATCTCATCGAGCGAAGTCGCCCGGAGAAGTCTTCCGATCCTTGTGATTCGCTCATCCTGAGCCAACTTGTAGACGCCGCCGTTGTCGTCGCCCTGGACCTTGCCAAGGATCCACGCATCTGCATACTCACGATGGCTTTCGCTCAGTGCGTCAACGGACATTGTGCGGAACTTGAAAAAGGTGAAGCGCCGGCCTCGTGACCCGACGCGGATCTGGCGGTAGATGACGGGACCGCGGGACGTGGCCTTGATGCCGATGGCGACAAGCCCGACCAACGGTGCCAAAATAACCAAAGCCACGGTCGATATCACGACGTCTACCGTGCGCTTCACAAACCAGTTATGTCCGACCAGCCGGCTGCCTTTCCTTCCGACCATCGGAAGACCGGCAACCTGGTCGATGTCAACGCGATCAAATAGGAGGCCAAGCAAGGGTGGCACCAGCTTCCACTCAACGCGCAACCTCATGCACTCACCTATGACGTCGAGTACCTCATCGTCTGGTGCCGAGCCCATTGCAAGAATGACCTCATCCACATCGAACTCGGTTACCACCGCGCTCAGATCCTTTGTGGATCCGAGTACGGGCACGCCGCCGATCTCATTGCCGGCTTCAGCAGTGGACTCGTCCGCAAGGAATCCAACCAGTCGGTAATACGTCGGGTTGGAACTCAGCTCTCGACCTATGTACCTGCCCGGGTCCCCCGACCCCACGATGACAACCCGCCGAGTTGCATTCTCGTTGCGGCCAAGGGCCCCCAGCAGCCACGCGTGCAACCGGCTAGCCACCATCAGGGCGATGACTGCCATCGGAAGGAACAGCAAGGCGCTCGCGCGGGAGTAGCTAGCGCCCCGGTAGAAGAAGGTGATAGCCAGAATGACCGCCGTCCCGATGGCTACCACCCGAGAAACACCGACCAGCTCCTCGCGCAGCGCCTGTCGACGCCATCTGGTCCGCGCTGGCCACAGGAGGACCATGAATACAGCCGCGCTCCATATGGCGGGAGCCAGGTACGCATCGCCTGAGACCGCGTTGACATTGCCGGCAGAAGCGAAGACCGAGTGCCTCAATGCCACTGCAGAGATCACGGCGAGAAATATCAGGACACCCTGAACAAGTGAGAACTGGAGGCGCTCAAGCAGTGCGGCGCGGGAATGCAAGCTCTCCCTCCTTTCCCTCGTCCATGTCCATGAAGCTCTCGACGGATCGACAAACGGCATCCAAGTCGGCCAGCGCCATGTCCGGGTACATGGGCAGCGACAGCCCGGTACGCGACCTCCGCTCGCTCTCCGGGAACGTTCCCGGTCCGTTCCCCAGATGACCGAACGGCTCGGTCAAGTGAATCGGCCTTGGGTAGTGAATGCCTGTCGCGATGCGATCCTCGGCCAGTGCTTCGCGCAGCTTGTCCCGTTCCTCGTGGATGACCACATAAAGGTGATAGACATGCGTGCGGTCGGCGAGCTCGCCCGGCAGCTCGATGTCCAACTGAGCCAGGTGTCGGCCGTAATCGGCCGCCACTAGTCGGCGGGACGCGTTCCAGTCGTCGAGGTGGCGCAGCTTGACATCGAGGGCTGCAGCCTGGAGCGCATCGAGCCGGCTGTTGTAGCCAACCATCTGATGGCCGCTCTTTTCTAACTGACCGTGGTCTCTGAGCGCCATGATGTTGGCGGCTATGTCGGGGTCGTCCGTCGTCACCGCACCGGCATCCCCGCAGGCGCCCAAATTCTTGCTGGGGTAGAAGGAGATGGCTGCCGCCTGGCCGAGCGATCCCACGGACCTACTGCGATAGCTGGCACCCAGCGCCTGGGCCGCATCCTCGAGCACCTTCAAGCCATGGTGAGATGCCAGGGCATTGATCTGGTCCATGCTCGCCGGCTGTCCGTAGAGGTGGACGGGGATCACAAATCGCGTCCGATCTGTGATGGCGCGCTCGACGAGCTCCGGATCCAAGGTGGCGGTAACGGGGTCGACGTCCACGAGCACCGGGGTCCCTCCGGCATGCACGATCGCCTCGACGGTTGCAAAGAAAGTGTTCGCGGCGGTGATCACCTCATCGCCGCGAGCAATGCCCATGGCAAGCAGCGCAAGTGTGATCGCATCTGTCCCGTTGCCTAGGCCGACGGCGTGATCGGTTCCTGTGTAGCGAGCCAAGTGCTGCTCGAAAGAGGCCAAGTGCGGGCCCCCGATGAAGGCGGCGTCGTCGAATATCTCTCTCCACGCCGCCACGATCTCGTCCCTGAGCTGGGGAACCCGAAGGTCCACGAAGGGAACTGCCCGAACCTCGCCATCAACCGCTCGCAGCTCATCGTCGAGATTTGTCTGCAATGGCCGATCCGAATACCGGGCGGTCAAGGCGCCACCCCAAGCTTGTGTAGGGAGCGGATCCGCAAGCACGATGGAACGCGCCAGATCACGGTTTCACAAGTGACGCGAAAACTCAACGTCCTTCGCACCTCTCCGCCTTCTCACAGTTGCCCAGAGGGCCGCCGCTATTCGCTGGCGGGGACCCTTATGACTCCAGACAGTAGTTGCATACCTCGCGTGGTGCCAAGCCGCGACTCCAGGGAGCGGAGTCGCCTGCAGACGAAACACGAACCCGGTCGCCGCGATCACGCAAGAGATGCCCAACCTGGTGAAGGCGCAATTAGCGGGTTGACAGGAACGAAGACGAGGCCAGCCGCCGTCGCGGCAAACATGGCTACGAGGCTCTCGACTCGCTTCTCCAGGTAGATCACTACACAATCTCGTGGCGATGTGCTCAGACGCGAGAGGCCGCCAGACGCGCCGGCGACGGAACCCCACAGCTGCTAGTAGGACAATGTGT
>JAOTWH010000008.1 GCA_029863035.1 Acidimicrobiia bacterium
CGCCTTCGGTGACGTGCTCGACGACCCGGCTCGAGTTCTTTCCACCGGAGCAGCCACGGCCATCGCGTTACTCCTTTTCGTCGGAGCGGCCGGCAAGTCGGCGCAGTTCCCATTGCACATTTGGCTCCCCGATGCCATGGAGGGCCCCACACCGGTGTCGGCCCTCATTCACGCCGCCACCATGGTCACCGCCGGCGTCTACATGGTGGCCCGCACCGCTTCGATCTTTCAGATGTCAGACGTTGCGTCCGGCGTGGTGGCCACCATCGGCGCGGTCACTGCCCTTGGTGCTGCCACCATCGCCCTCGGCCAGCGCGACATCAAGCGAGTGCTCGCCTACTCCACTATCAGCCAGCTCGGCTACATGTTCATGGGCGTGGGCGCAGCTGCCTACACGGCTGGCATCTTCCACCTCTACACCCACGCCTTCTTCAAGGCCCTTCTGTTCCTCGGTGCAGGGTCGGTGATCCACGCCATGGGTGGGGAGCAGGACATGAGGAAGATGGGCGGGCTGCGGTCCAGACTCCCTGTGACCTTCGCCACCATGGCTGTCGCCTGGCTGGCCATATCCGGGATCCCACCGTTGGCGGGCTTCTGGTCGAAGGACGAGATCTTGGCTGTCACCTTCAACCGCGGTGGACCGTGGGTGATCCTGTGGTTGGTCGGGATAGTGACGGCGCTTCTGACGGCTCTATATATGTCGCGCCTCATCTACCTCACCTTCTGGACCAGGCCCAAGTGGGACGAGGGCGTGGAGCCTCACGAATCGCCCCGCTCCATGACCGCCCCCCTGGTCGTGCTGGCGCTGGCTTCGGTCGGTGTTGGTTTCGTGAATACGCCGTTCAGGGCGGGATTGGAGCACTTCTTGGAGCCGGCCTTCGAGGGGGTGACTCAGGCTCACCTGCCGCAGGCAAGCACCCAATGGGTACTCGCCGCCCTTTCGGTTGCTGCCGCGGTCCTCGGCATCATGTGGGCTACCAGGCGCTACGCAGGCAAGCCGCCGCCGGCCGAGGAGTCCGATACCTGGCGCTGGGCCCGCAACGGCTACTACCTCGACAATCTGTACGGCGACACCATCGTTCTGCCTGGGAAGTTGGCCGCGGCGTGGGCCGCGTTCTTCGTCGACCAGCGAATCGTGGATGGCGCGGTTAACGGTGTGGGTTGGGTGGTGCGCCGCATTGGGATTGCAGTGCGGCCGCTGCAAAGCGGATTCACCCGTAGCTATGGGGCGGTGCTCTTGGCAGGCACCTTGGCCCTGATGGTGTGGATGATGCTGCGGGGCGGCTTGTAATGGACTTCCCGATCCTTACCGCCATCGTCGGGGTGCCGGCCGCTGCCGCTGTTTTGGTGGCGCTAGTTCCGCGGCGAGAGCTGGTGCTGCCAGTCGCCATCACGCTGTCGTTCATCCCCCTGGCGTTGGCCGGTTGGCTCACCTGGGAGTTCGCGGTCGGCGAGGCGGGGTTCCAGTTCGTCGAGAAGGTGCTTTGGTTCGAACCGTGGGGTATCAGCTACCACCTCGGTGTTGACGGGATATCCCTATTCCTCGTTCTGCTCACGGCCTTCCTGATCCCGGTGGCCTTGGTGGCGTCGCACACCATCACCGATCGAACCAAGGTCTACATCGCCGCGATGCTGGCTCTGCAGTCGGGTCTGTTCGGCGTGTTCTTGTCGCTCGATCTGCTGCTCTTCTTCGTGTTCTTCGAGGTCGTGCTCGTGCCCATGTACTTCATCATCGGGGTATGGGGAGGCGAACGACGGGTCTACGCAGCCATCAAGTTCTTCCTCTTCACCGCGTTCGGCTCCGCACTTCTCCTTATCGGGATCCTGTCCCTGGCGGTCATCGCCAGCGATCAGACCGGTTCGCCCACATTCGATTTCGTGGAGCTGCTGTCTCTCGACATCTCCCGGACCACCCAGTTCTGGCTGTTCGGCGCGTTCGCGTTGGCCTTCGGCATCAAAGTGCCGCTGTTCCCGCTGCACACCTGGTTGCCAGATGCCCATGTCGAGGCACCCACCGCCGGGTCTGTGATCCTGGCGGGTGTGCTGTTGAAGCTTGGCACCTACGGACTCCTTCGCTTCAACCTCACCCTGTTCCCGGAGGCGACGGTCAAGTTCGTGCCGGTGCTCGCAGTGCTGGCAGTGATCGGCATCATCTATGGAGCAGTTGTTGCCATCGTTCAACCCGACCTGAAGCGCTTGGTCGCATACTCCTCGGTGAGCCACCTCGGGTTCGTGGTGCTCGGGATCTTCGCTCTGACCCGGCAGGGCTTACAGGGCGGAGTGCTCCAGATGATCAACCACGGCCTGACGACGGGGGCGCTTTTCTTGTTGGTTGGCATGATCTACGAGCGAAGGCACACTCGCCAGATCGCCGACTACGGAGGCATCGCCAAGGTGATGCCTCTGTTCGCCGGTTTCTTCCTCTTCACGGCGTTCGCCTCCATCGGTTTGCCTGGGCTAAACGGCTTCGTAGGCGAGTTCCTGGTGCTCATCGGCTCCTACCTCTCGCTGCCGGCGGCGGCCATCGTTGCGTCCTTCGGGGTCGTGCTGGCGGCCATCTACCTGCTGTGGGCTTATGAGCGAGTGTTCACCGGCCCCATCGACAAGCCAGAGAACGAGGGACTGAGGGACCTCACCCTGCGAGAGTGGTCCGTTCTCGTCCCGATCGCGGTCTTGGTGCTGTGGCTTGGCATCTACCCAAGGCCGGCACTCGATCGCATCGAACCTTCGGTTGACGCGATTCTGCAGAGGATCGAGGCGACTACCGATTACGAGGTGCCTGACTTCGGCGAACTGGTGGCCATCCCATGAGCGCGATGTCCTTTCTTGGTGTAGCGGTCGAGCTGTGGCTGGTGGCCGGCGCTCTTGTTGTCTTGTTGGCCGACATCACCTGGCGTCCGCCGCTGCGTGTTCTGGGAATCATCGCCGGGTTGTCATTGGCGGGTGCCGTCACTGCCAGCGTCGCCCAGTGGAGGCAAGCGGTGGTCGATGGGACTGCGTCGCTTGAGTTCTCTGACATGATCGCCGTCGACGGGTTCTCAGCCTTCGGTGGGCTATTGATCGTGGTTATCACCGGCTTGGGTTTGGCGGCGTCATGGGATCTGGTCGAGCAACTACGAGACCGGGCGGCCGAGTTCATCGTTTTAACGCTGTTGGCAGCCGCTGGTGTTCACGTGATGGCGGCGGCAGCCAACTTCATCGTGTTGTTCATTGGCCTCGAGATCGCATCCATCAGCCTCTACATCCTGGCCGGCTACACGAGAGAGCGAGAAGATGCAGACGAGGCGGCGCTCAAGTACTTCCTCCTTGGAGCATTCGCATCGGCAGTCTTCATCTATGGCGTATCGCTGATATTCGCCTCAACCGGAACCACCTCCCTCTACGGAGTTTCGGATTACCTCGTTTCGGTCGTGGTGTTGCGGCCGGCTGTTCTGTTCGTCGGCGCGGCGCTGGTGATCGTCGGGCTTGGCTTCAAGGTGTCGGCTGCGCCGTTCCACATGTGGGCGCCAGACGTATACCAGGGGGCACCGAGTGGCATCGCCGGCTACATGACCGCAGCAGCCAAGGTGGGAGGCTTCGCCGCCCTTGGGAGGGTGCTGGCCGTTCCGCTGTCCACCTACATCACCGACTGGGCGCCCATCATCGCGGCGATCGCGGCGGCGTCGGTCGTCTTGGGGACAGTGCTGGCCATCGCCCAGACCGACATCAAGCGCATGCTGGCTTACTCCTCTGTTGCCCACGCCGGTTTCATCTTGACGGCGATGGTGGCTGGTGGCGACGGCCTCGATGCAATGTGGTTCTACCTGGCCACCTACTCGCTGCAGGTGATCGGCGCTTTCGCCATCGTCGCCACGGTGGGCGGGGCGGGCGAGGGCAGATCGCCGCTGACCGACTTCACCGGGTTGGGGTCGCGCTCGCCACTGCTCGCAGCGACGCTGGCAACGTTCATGTTGGCGATGGGTGGCATCCCGCTGACGGCGGGCTTCGCCGGCAAGGTGGCAGTGTTCCAAGCCGCCATCGATGCTGGATACCTGTGGTTGGCCATCGTTGGAGTGCTGGCCGCCACGGCTGGGCTCTTTTTCTACCTGCGAGTAATCGTTTTGATGTATATGCAGGCGCCCGCCATGGCTGAGGCACCGGGCGCAGCCATCTCCAGCCCTCAGGCCAGCCTTCCCACCCAGGGGGTTCTGGCGGTCACCGGGGCGATCACCATTGGCTTTGGGATCGTGCCGTGGCCCTTGCTCGACATAGTCGCCGATGCGCTCCCTTTCTAAAGGCTTCGCCGCGACCATCGCCGTTATCGGAGTAGTGCTACTGCCCCTGCCGAACTTGTTGCCAACCATTTCGGCCTCTGAGAACGTGATCATCCGCGAAGGCGATATCGAACCAGAGGACTACTACGCAGCAGCTGGAAACGTCATCGTGGAGGGCGTCATCCAGGGCGACCTGGTGGCTGTGGCCGGGAACCTCACGATCACCGGGAGGGTCGAGGGCGACGTCACCGCCATCGTGTGGGGATCTGCCCGCATCGACGGCGAGGTCACCGGATCAGTGCGGATAGCGGCCCGGAGTCTCACGGTGGATGCGACAGTGGGCGACGACTTGTTCGGTGCTGCCTTGTTCGGAACGATCCGAGGGTCGATCGAGCGAGATGTGATCATGGCCGGCCTTGATGTGACCGCTTCGGGAGAGGTGGGGCGAGATCTTCGAGGCCAGTTCTGGCAGATCAGCCTGGAGGGGACCATCGAGCGCAACGTCGACATCGCGGTTCAGGGACTTGAGGTTGGGGCGGGAGCCTCCATCGGCGGGGACCTCAGCTATCGAGCTTCTGACCCCGGCCGGATCTCGGCTGGCGCGGTGGTGGAGGGTCAGCTCATCGAGCGCGACGCCAAAGTTCCTCTGGCGCTCAAGGCCATTCAGCGCCTGGTGAGTGTCCTCAGTGTGTTGGCCTTCGTGGTCGCCGGGATCGTCTCGATCTGGCTGTTCCGCCACATCGCGCCCCGCGCTATCACTGCCGTGTGGGTCAAGCCGGTGCGAACTGGCCTCGTCGGCCTCGGTGCGTTGGTGGCTGCCCCGCTCGCCGCCATTCCTCTTGCCCTGACGCTGGTTGGTATCCCGCTGTCTGGCGTGCTGGTGATTCTGTTCTTGCTCTCCCTCTTCTTTGGACCGATTCCTGCCGTGGCCGCCGTTGGTGACAAGCTGGGCCGAGGTCGATTCGGCCTCATGGGCGCCTTCGTAGTGGGGGCTCTTATATGGCGGCTCGGAATCTGGCTCATCCCCTTCGTTGGTGCCCTGCTCTACTTCGCGGCTCTCATCTGGGGAGTAGGCGGCTGGGTAGTTGGAGCGTGGGAGTCGAGGCGCTCGGTGGTTGAGGAAGCAACTCCCGAAATCGTTGACGAGGATTGGGAGGCTCCGCTGCCTCCGGAGTAGCTCGTTACTCGTTTCTCGTTACTCGTAAATCCAAGAACGAGGAACTAGAAACGAGAAACGAGAAACGTCTCTACACGTGCCCGTGTTGGGGGAACGCCATCACCTCGTCCACCTCTGGCGACCGTTGTGGCGCGGCCCCAACGCGCCGCTCTACGCCCAAGTAGGGTCGGCGGTATGCGGATGAGGCACGCAATGGCGCGTCGCATTCGGGGCAATCCAACGGCCCCCTCAAGAAAGGGAGGAAGTATGAGGAAGAGGACTATCGCGTTGGCGGCGACTGTTTTGCTCGGGCTCGGCTCGATCGCAGCCACATCGAACGGCCAACAGGGCTATGAAGGCCAGCCTGGCAACCAGGGCGGGTCTAACCAGTCGGGCCAGCAGGGCTATGAAGGCCAGCCTGGCAACCAGGGCGGGTCTAACCAGGCGGGTCAGCAGGGCTATGAAGGCCAGCCTGGCAACCAGAGCGGCGGCTAGCAATAGCGGCTGTCACTTTGGGCTGAGCCAGGGACCATTCCTGCCAAGTAGCTCGTAACTCGTCACTCCAGGAAACGAGAAACGAAAAACGCGCCCCTAGACGTGCCCGTGTTCGGGGAACGCCATCACCTCGTCCACCTCGACCCGGACCCGATCACCCACCGCGAAGGCCGGGTTGGGCTTGGTGCGCGACAACAGCCTTCGACCATCGGCCAGCTCCAGCGTGATCAGCTGGTCGTGTCCGTAGAACTCGCGGTCGACCACTGTGACCGGTCCCCCCGCGTCGGGATAGAGACGCACAACTTCGGGCCTGATGATGACTTCAACGGGTCCGTTGGCAGGTTCGGCCAAGCGAAAGGTTCCAAGGAGGGTTTCAACTTTGGCGCCGCTGGCGGTGCCGGGGACCAACTCGCCCTCACCGAGAAAGCGAGCTACCCAGCAATCGACCGGATGGTGGTACACGTCGTGGGGACTGGCGATCTGGAGCACCCGGCCGTCCTTCATCACGGCCACCTTGTCACTCATGGCCAGGGCCTCCTCCTGGTCGTGCGTAACGAAGACGGCGGATGCCCTGGCCTCCACCAGGATGGTCCGCACCTCGCGTCGAACTCGGTCGCGCTGAGGGGCGTCCAGGTTGGAGAACGGCCCGTCGAGCAACACCACTCGTGGCTTGGGAGCAAGGGCACGAGCCAGGGCAACCCTCTGCTGCTCGCCTCCCGACAACTCGTGAGGCATGCGCGACCCCAAGCCAGCCAGACCAACCAGTTCAAGGACCTCGTCTACACGGCGCGACGACCCCGAACGCAAGCCATAACCGATGTTGTCGGCCACCGTCATGTGGGGGAACAGGGCGAAGTCTTGGAAGACCATGCCGACCCGTCGCTTCTCCGGAGGGACCCAAACTCCTGGGCCAACGGCGGGCTCGCCGTCGAGTGTCACGCTGCCGGCGTCGGGTGTTTCGAACCCGGCGATGACTCGGAGCGCTGTTGTCTTGCCGCAGCCGGACGGCCCGAGCAGGCCGAGGATGCCACCGCGCGGCACCTCGAGGTCAAACCCATCGAGCGCTACGACGTCGCCGAAGCTCTTGCGGAGACCGGTGGCGGCGATTACTGGGAATGCTTCAGGACTCATAGGTTCTCGTCACAAGAAAGTACATCGGCACAGCAGATACCGCCACGAGCAGCAGCGCCGGGGCCGCAGCCCTGGCGAAAAACCCTTCCGACGCTGCCGACCAGATCTCAACAGCGAGCGTGTCGAAGCCGGTAGGGCGCAACAACAGAGTCGCCGGCAGCTCCTTCATAGTGGTCAAAAAGACGAGCGCGCCGCCAGCCACCAGTCCCTTGGCCATCAGCGGCACGGTGATGCTGGTCAAGACGCCGAAGGGGCTCCTACCCAGGCCGCGGGCTGCCTCTTCTATGTGGGGGTCCACTCTTTCCAGAGCACCTCGGGCCGCACCACTTGCCTGCGGGAGGAACAGGGCGACGTAGGTGATTATGAGCAGGGTGAATCCCTGATAGAGCGGAGTGAGATAGTTCACAGCGAAGTACACCATGGCCAGCGCCACGGTGATGTGGGGGAGGGCGAATACCCCATGAACCGCTCGATCCAGCGCCACGCTTGCCTTGGAGCGATGTCGCACCACCAGAACAGCTACCGGAATCGCGGCAGCCATGGCGACCAGCGCAGCAACCACCGATACCCAGAGCGACCCCCCGGCGGCACGCCACGCCACGTCAAGTGGCTCGCCGTTCTCCAAACCCCGGCCAAGCCACAGCACCAGAACGGTCACTGGCAGTACCAATCCCACCGTGATGAGGGCGCTGAGGAAGGCAACCGCTGCGGTTTTCGCTCCTCCCCCCAGCCGAACCTGCTTGGGCGGACTGGGCGTGCGCTCGGTGATGTACCTGGCTCGGCCTCTGGTGCGATGCTCGATCCACAAGATGGCGATCACGATCACTACCAGGACCGCCGCCAGAACCGCAGCAGGGGTTCGGTCGACCCGGCCCTGGTACTGGGCGTAGATCACACGGGTGAAGGAATCGAATCTCATGAGTGACACCGCACCGAAGTCCGACAACGCATATAGCGCCACCAACAGACCCGCAGCGGCCAGCGAAGGTCGAAGCTGGGGGAGCGTCACAGTGCGAAAGGCACGCCACGGCCCCGCACCCAGACCGCGGGCCGCCTCCTCGAGGCCGTGGTCGACTCGTCGCAAGGCGGACGATGCAATGAGGTGGACGAATGGATAGGTGGCGATGGTGAGAGAACCCCACGCTCCGATAGATCCCGACGCGGCGGGGATGCTTTCGACGCCGAATGATGAGAAGAGCCGTGTCACCACGCCGTCGACGCCGAATGCCGACAGGAATACGAGAGCGAGAACGTAGGAGGGGATCACGAGGGGCAGTGCGGCCAGCACCGACCACACCCGCCTGGCCCTGAGGTCGGTGCGAACTGTGAGCCACGCGGTGGCCACTCCAACGACCAGGGCGGAGGCCGTCACCGCCACCGTCAGGACCAATGTCTGAACCAACAGCTCGAGTGTTCTCGCCGAGAAGAGCAGGTTCCATGACTGCGATCCGGCGCCGATCACCCGACCGGCCATCAACAACAGCGGCAGCGCCACTGGCACCAATACCGCGATGCCAGCCACCCACAGGAACCACGGGGGGCGGACCCGCGTCGGCCGACCGGCCGGTGCGGCCGGTTCCAGCGGTGCTTCGAGGACGGGTACCGGTCGCTCGATCACAGCAACCCGGCCTCAGCGACCAGGTCGGTTGCAAGATCGAGCACCGATGCCAGTTCGCTTAGGTCGAGAGAGGGGGAGTTGATGTCGTCGAGCTGGGGACCTTCTGGGCCGTCGATCCCGATGACGGTGGGGTACTCGAAGGTCTCTTCCACGAAGTAGGCCTGGGATTCCTCACTGAGTAAGAACGAGACGAAGGCGGCCGCGTTCTCGGCATGGTCCGAAGATGCCAAGATCCCGGCCCCGGCTGGCATGACCAGCGCCCCGGCACCACTCGAGAAGAACCAGTTCTCTGCGGCCACCTCTCCTTGCTCAGCCTGCAGGCGCCGTAGGTAATAGTGGTTGACTAGGCCGCCGTCGATGGTGCCTTCGGCTGTTGCTGCAACGATCGGCGCGTTGCCCTCGAATCGAACCGGATCGTTAGCGGCGATGGCATCGAGCCAGTCCTTGGTCGACTCCTCGCCCTCGACCAGGACCATGGCGGCCACGAAGGCCAGGAAGGATCCATTGCTCGGCGCTATGCCAAGGCGCCCCTTCCACTCCTCGGCGATGAGTCCCTGCACCGCGCTGGGGGCCCGGGCTGTGGCTTCGGTCGACATGACCAGCACCCTGGCCCGGCCCGAGGTTCCGACCCACCGGCCCTCGCTGTCGGAAAAGTGCGGTGACACGAGGGATGTGATGTCGGAGGGCAATGGGGCGAGGAGTCCTTCGAGGGCGACCAGTCCCAGCGAAGCCGGATCTTGAGCGAAGAAGACGTCTGCGGGGGAGTTCGAACCCTCTTCAGCCAGGGTGGCGGCGAGTTCTGTGCTACCGGCGTACCGCACCGCCACCTCGATGCCGGTTTCTTCTTCGAACCGATCGATCAGGGGGCCAACCAGGGTTTCACTGCGACCTGAGTAGACGGTGAGCGCGTCATCGCTTCCGGAACACGCCGCGATCGCGAGAACGGATATGAGCAAGGACACGAACAATGCGCGCACCGGCCTGAGCTTACGACCCGGCCGCCCCGGCCGATTCCGGTCGTCGGCCTACACTCATTCGCTGTGGCCAAAGACTCGACCGCCCGATATTTCGAGTCGCACCTCACGGACTACGACCCTTCCCGTTTCAACTTCGCCCTTTCCTGGCTCGCCGAACTGGGGGGAGACACCCCATCGATCCTCGAGGTGGGATGCGGCACCGGAAACGTTCTTGAAGTCATCGCGGCGCAGATCCCCGGTGCGACGCTGGCCGGCAGCGACATCAGCGAACAGGCGCTGCGCATTGCTCAGGGTCGGGTGGAATTCGAGGGTTTTCAGGCCTCGGTGCTCGATGCCGACTTCGTGCAGTCGCAGTCCGGTCGATTCGACTTTGTCATCGTGGGGGCTGTGCTGCATCACCTGGTTGGTCGATCGAGGCGCTCTTCGCGACGCACGGCACGCCAAGCACTTGAGAACTGCACCAAGCTGATCACCCCGGGAGGGAGGCTGATCGTGGTCGAACCAACCTTCTCGCCGTCGCTGCTGATGTGGGCGCTCTTCTGGTTGAAGCGTGCGGTTGGCTCGGTCACCTCGGGGCGGGTCGAACTGGGTGCGTGGAACAACCTGGGCAACCCGGTGGTGTCCTACATCGGACCTGGCGAGTTGGAAGAGCTGGTTCGGGAGGCGGGCTGGTCGCCAGAGCGAGCAGAACGCTCCGAGGCGCTGCTGCGCCGCTTGCCGCGGCTGTTGGGCGTGCGCGGCAAGTGGGAAGTGACGCTGCTCGCTAGATATCGCCCAGGCGGCTAACGATCCTGGCGAACTCGGCGTCGATGTGCTTCTGTGCGATCTCAGCGGGGTACATGGTGTACGCCAGCCTCCCTGCCACCCAAGCGGTGGCTAGGAGGAGCACGATGGCTGCGGAGAAGATGATCAGCATTACGGAGTCCTGTGTTGTACTCAATTCGTCGGGTTATGGGACGCAGAACTTGAGCGACTAAGCGACCAGCAGCGGGATCTTGAGTTCGGCGTCCGTGATCCCGCCGTGGTGGCCGATGAGCCGGGTGTCGCTGTGGCGATGCAACAGCAGGTGTCCCGGGTCGGCGAACAGGACCCCATCGGGCAACCGCTGCTCGAAGCCGACGTGGAACGGGCCCGGACCCCACCACTCCGCCAGGTCGGCGATGTCTACCCAGGTGGCGGGAAGGGCTTCGGCGAGAATGGCGCCGTCGCCTTTTACGAACATCGCTCTGCTATCGCCGTAGAGGATCCGACCTTCATGTAGTTCGTCCGGGATGCGGATCTGATTCTCCGGAGGGACGTCAACGTGACCGTGGTCGGCGGTACCCACCATCACCACGCCCGGCGGCAGCTGGCGAGAGATCTTCTCCCAGATATCGGAGGCGAAACTCAACGCTGTCCCGTAGTCGTCTGAGTCTTGGCCCCAAACGTGAGCGGCGACGTCAATGTGGGGCACATAGGCAAAGACGAGGCGCCCCGGCTCGGCAGCCAGCGCCAGCGTGGCATCCACGATCTGTTCTTCGCTGAACGCTGCTTCGAAGCGGTTGCCGCGATACAACACCTTGGACAGCGGGGTGCCATCGAAATTGCCAGGCTGAACGGTCATCGACTCGACACCGCTTGCCGCCAGTCGTTCCGCCAGTGCTGGAGCCGGAAGAAAGCCCTCGTGGTCGATGTCGAGGTGATCACCCCACAGCGTTGTCCACTTCAGCGTGTTCACCACCTCGGCCACCTCGGGCAGCCAGAGTTGATAAGCGATGAGGCCGTGCTGCGATGGAGGGAGCCCGGTGGCCACGCTTGCCATGCTCACGGTTGTTGTGGTGGGGAAGCAGGCGTCGATGGTGGCCACTGAGCTCACGGCCAGCCGAGTCGCGTTGGCATGAGCCAGCTGGCTTGACCCCAGCCCGTCGAAGAGAACGAAGACGTAGGTCTCGCCCTCGGGTATCGCGTTGGACAGCTCGGAGTGCAACCGGGGCGATGGAGCGGATCCGATGAGGCGCGTCTCCAACTCGGCGATGAGGTTGACGAGCGAGCCGCCTGAGTAGTCGGGAGGGGACACAAAACGAGCGTAGGGCGGCGATGTACAAAGCGCTTAGCCCATATGCCATTTCCTATACTCCCGGCGGGCTCCACGGGCGGATATGAATTCTTACTTCGAGGACTACATCACGGTCGCGGCATTCGCCGGACTCGGCATAGCTCTAGTGGCCGTCAGCCTTGGCATCTCGGCGTTGATCCGGCCGAAGAAGCCCAACAAGGCCAAGAGCACCATCTACGAGTGCGGCATGGATCCGGTTGGTGGCGGCTGGTCGCAGACTCACATCCGCTACTACATCTTCGCCCTGCTGTTCCTCATCTTCGACGTTGAGGCTGTCTTCATCTTTCCGTGGGCTGTCCGGCTCGAGGACTTTGCCAACGCCGGCATGGGCGGCTTTGTCCTCGGCGAGATGATCATCTTCATCTTGATCCTCGTTCTCGGCTTGCTCTACGCGATTCGAAAGCGGGTGCTGCAGTGGCTGTGATCGAGCAGTTCAAGACCCCCAAGCCGCTGTCGTGGTTATTGAATTGGTCTCGCAAGTATTCGCTGTGGATGTTCCAGTTCGGTCTCGCCTGTTGTGCCATCGAGATGATGGCGGCGTCCGGACCGCGCTACGACTTCATGCGCTTCGGCATCATCCCGCTACCTGCCTCGCCCCGCCAGGCCGACTTGATGATCGTCGCCGGCACCGTCACGGACAAGATGTCTCCTGCCATCAAGCGGCTATACGACCAGATGCCCGATCCCAAGTACGTCATATCGATGGGCTCTTGCTCCAATTGCGGAGGGCCCTATTGGGATTCTTACTCGGTCACCAAGGGCATCGATCAGATAATCCCGGTCGACGTCTACGTGCCGGGATGCCCTCCCCGCCCCGAGGCGCTGATGGACGGGATCGTGCTGCTGCAAAAGCAGATCGAAAACGAGGACATCCACGAGAAGTGGGGCGAGCGTGACCGACAGCCCGTCTGAGCCGAACGAAGAACAAGAGGCCCCCGAAGGGGAAGAGCCAACTCCCATCGGCAAGGATCGTTCCGAGCTCGCCGCCTCGGTGGCCCAGTTGGTCGGGGCCATCGCTCACACATCCGACTTCAGTCTGGCCAAGGTGAAGGTCGACGCCGCAAAGTGGGCGGAGACGATCACGGCCGCTCGTGACTCTGGCCTCGACTTCTTCTCGTTCCTCTCCGCCATCGACTGGTCCAAGGAAGTCGCGGTGGGCGATCCGGTCGACGACGTCGACTCGCTCCAGGAGCGTTACGAAGTGCTGTGCGCCCTTGGGACCACCGAAGACGATCGCTACGTCGTCTTCTCGGCCGACGTCTCCAAGCAAGGCGCGGCTATCGGGTCGCTGGTAGATGTCTTCTCCGGCGCCGACTGGCACGAGCGGGAAGCGCACGAGATGTTCGGCATCGACTTCCAGGGGCATCCCAACCTGATCAAGCTCTATCTGCCCGATGCGTTCGAGGGGTACCCGTTGCGCAAGTCGTATCCGTTGCTGAGCCGCGAGGTGAAGCCGTGGCCGGGCAAGGTGGACGTGGAGGACATGCCATCTACCGAGAACCCTGAAGCCGGTGATGCCGCCCAGCCCGCAGAGGAGGCGGAGTGATCGTAGACCCATCGGTGGCCATGCATCTCTCCGACGCGGCCGTTTCGGTCGAGTTGCAGTCCGGCGACATGACCTTGAATATCGGGCCGCAGCATCCTTCCACCCACGGGGTGCTGAGGCTGGTGGCCAAGGTCGACGGTGAGAGGGTGTCGGATGTGCAGCCCGTAATCGGATACATGCATCGCGGCTACGAGAAACTCTCCGAGGTGAGGACCTATCCCCAGATCACCGCTTTGGTGAATCGCATCGATTGGGTTTCGGGATTCGCCAACGAAGTTCCGTTCATGGTGGCAGCCGAAAGGCTCCTGGGCGTCGAAGCGCCGGAGCGGGCCACCTACATACGCCTCATCCTCACCGAGATGGCTCGGGTCTCATCGCACCTCATCTTTCTGAGTTCGTATCCGCTTGAACTCGGTGCCGCTACTCCATTGATGCATGCTCTGCGGGAACGAGAGCGGATCCTCGACCTCATCGAGTCGGTGACGGGTGGCCGATTCCACCCCAATTTCAACCGCATCGGCGGGGTCAAGCCGGCGGCCGGTGCTGGTGCCACCACCAAGAAGGCGTCACAAGATCTTCCTCAAGGCTTCCTCGACGAGACGAGGGCAGCCGTCGAGAACGTCCTTTCGGTGTGTGACGACATGGTCAATCTCGTGGCCGGCAACGAGATCTTCATCGCACGAACCAAGGGTGTCGGAATCATCCCTGCGGAGGTTGCCAAGTCTTTTGGGGTGTCGGGGCCCAACCTTCGTGCCTCGGGAGTCGCATTCGACCTTCGCAAACACGAGGATTATCTGCCATACGACCGCTTCGAGTTCGATGTGCCGGTGGGGGAGAACGGCGACTGCCTCGACCGCTACACCGTGCGACTCGAAGAGACCCGCCAGGCGTGTCACATCATCTCTCAAGCTGTCGACACCATCCCGTCTGGTCCGCTGCAAGCCAAGGTTCCTCGCATCATCAAAGTGCCGAAGGGTGAGACCTACGTTCGTGCCGAGAACCCAAAGGGAGAGATGGGCTACTACATCGTGAGCGAGGGCGGCCGCGGTCCCTATCGACTCAAGATCCGCACCGCCTCTTTCTCCAACATCTCGCTGCTGGCCTGGATCCTGGAGGGTGCTCTGGTGCCCGACATCATCGCGGTGTTGGGCAGTTTGGACTTCGTGCTGGGAGACGTGGACCGATGACGGGCAACGCCCTCCGCCTCGCTTCGCTCGGCACCTCCCCCTTTGGGGGAGGAGACGGTGTCTTTGTCTCTCCCCCCGACGGGGGGAGTCCCGCCCGAAGGGCGGGGAGGGGGGCTTCGGAGTGAGCACAGTTCTGCTTGGCACGTTCTTCGAGAACTTCTGGGTTCTGCTGGTCGGCAAGCTGGGCGCCATCGCCGCCTTCATACCGGCCACCGCCATCGGTGCCATCTACGCCGAGCTGAAGATCTCGGCCCACATGCAGAGCCGCATCGGTCCCTATTTCGCAGGTGGGAGATACGGTTGGGCCCAGCCCTTGGCCGATGGCTTCAAGTTCTTCCAAAAGGAGGACCTGGTCCCGGACGAAGCCGACAGCCCTGTCTACAAGATGGCGCCGTATGTGGTGTTGGCCGCCACAGTTGCCACCTTCGTCATCATCCCCTTCAACCCGGTCCTGATCGTGCAAGATCTGGACCTCGGCCTGTTCTATCTGCTGGCCATCTCATCGCTTGGGACCATCGGTGTGTTGATGGCAGGCTGGTCTTCGGCCAACAAGTACTCCCTCATCGGCGGTCTGCGGGCTGCCGGCCAGCTCATCGCGTACGAGCTTCCCTTGGTGTTGGCAGCGGTCGGCGTCGCCATCCAGGCAGGGACGCTTTCCCTGGCTGGCATCGTCGAGGCGCAGATGGAACCGGTGTGGACCTTTGGATCGTTCGAGGTCACCCTCCCCTTCGTGCTCAGCGGTCAGATCATCGGATTCTTGATCTTCGTCACGGCCAGCCTGGCCGAACTAACCAGAACGCCATTCGACATGCCGATCGCCGAATCCGAGCTGGTGATGGGCTACCTCACCGAGTACTCGGGATTCCGCTTCGCCTCCTTCTTCCTGGCCGAGTACGCCGGCATGATCAGCCTGTCCGCCATCGCCTCCACGCTCTTCCTCGGCGGCTATTGGGCGCCGGGACTTTCGGGGGACCTCTTGAACTGGGTGGGGCCGTTCGTGCTGATGGGCAAGGTCGCCGTTCTCGTGTTCATTTTCATCTGGTTGAGATGGACCTTCCCCCGACTGCGAGAGGACCAGCTGCAGTCTCTTGCCTGGCGTTGGCTGATACCGCTGGCCCTGGCGAACATCATGGTGACCGGCATCATGAAGGTGGCGTTCTAATGGCCCGACCCAAGTTCCCGTTCACCGGCCTTGGCAAAGGCATGTGGGTGACGTTGAAGGCTCTCCTCAAGAAGCCGGTCACCATCAACTACCCGCTCGAGAAGGAGATCCCCGTGCCGCGCGCTCGCGGGGTCATCGCCCTCGACACCGAGGCGTGCACGGTGTGCATGCTGTGCGCCAGAGAGTGCCCAGACTGGTGCATCTACATCGAAGGCCACAAGGAAGAGCAGCCCCCGTCGAAGGAAGGCGGTCGGGTTAGAACCAGAGCAACGCTTGATCGTTTCGACATCGACTACGCCCTTTGCATGTACTGCGGGATCTGCGTCGAGGTGTGCCCGTTCGATGCGCTCTTCTGGTCTCCCGAGTACGAGTACTCCGAAAACAAGATCTCAGACATGCTGCACCCCATGGAGCGACTGACCGATTGGCTAGAGACCGTGCCCGACGCACCCCTGCTGGAGAGTTGATGGAAATCACGGCTGGCGATTGGTTCTCCGAGCCCCAGAACTGGGTCTTCCTTGTCTTTGCTCTCTTGATGGTGGGCTCCGCCATCCAGGTGGTGACCAACCGCAACGTGGTGCACGCTGTTTTGTTCTTGGTCGTCACGCTCATTGGCTCGGCGGCGCTGTTCCTGCTGCTCGGAGCCGAGTTCGTCGCATGGACCGTGGTGCTCATCTCCATCGGAGCTGTGGTGGTGTTGTTCTTATTCGGCATCATGATCACTCGGGCGCCCATGGGGCGCGATGTCGGCCTCGATCACGCGCGGCGCTGGCCCGCCGCCCTCATCGCCCTCGCCCTGTTCACACTCATGTCTGCCTCTATGACCTCGCTGTTCGAGAACCAGGCTCTCGGGGAGAGAGTGGTGAGGACCGGTGACCTCGGTGAATCGATCTTCGAGCGCTTCGTCATTCCATTCGAGGTGGTTTCGGTTCTGTTGCTGGCCGCTCTCATCGGCAGCATCGTCTTGGCCAGACGTGACCCGAGCGAGGAGGAGCAGCCATGACGATCAGCCAATTCGCCATTCTGGCCTCCGCCTTGTTCTCCATTGGTGTCTACGGCGTCTTGGCTCGGCGTAACGCGGTGATGGTCTTGCTGTCGGTCGAGCTCATGCTGGCTTCGGTGAGCATCAACCTGGTCGCCTTCGGCAGCTACTGGCAAGACCTCGCCTTCTCCGGCCAGATCTTCGCTTTGTTCGTGATCGCGGTGGCCGCCGCCGAGGTAGGCGTCGGCCTTGCCATCATCCTGCTCATCTTCCGTAACCGCCAATCGGCCAACGTCGACGAACTGGACTTGATGAAATGGTGACGGAGCGTCATACCTTGGTCGCCGCTCGGCGGCGTGTCGGACGTTTCCTCGTCGGAGCGCCGAGCGGACTCCATGCTGCCGCCGCGTTGGATCTAAAGCGTGGCTCGGGCGAAGCCCTCGCCTTGTGCCAACCCCATTTCCGCGTGGGAGGTGTTTCGCAGTGTTAGCCGCTCTGGGGCTCTTTGCTGCGGAAGAGGGCGAGCACGCGGCGCTCACTTTGAGCGACGGCGGTGTGCTGGCCGAATGGGCATGGCTCATCGTGGTGGTTCCGCTGGTGGCGGCGTTCGCCATCATCTTCTTCGGCAAGCAGATGAAGAACAAGGGTTGGGAGCTGGCGGTCGGCGCCCTGGGCTTCGTTGGTCTCTACGGCGTTGCCCTCTTCATCGCCAACATGGGCGACGGCATCAGCTTCTCAGACCAGATAGAGATCGCTCGAATCGGCGACTTCGCCATCGAGTGGGGCTGGGTGGTCGATGGCCTGTCGATCACGCTCTACGCCCTGGTCGGCGTGGTGGGCACCGCGGTCTTCATCTACGCCAAGGGGTACATGGAGGGGGAGATTCGCTACACCTTCTTCTTCGGGGCGTTCACGTTCTTCGCCGGCTCGATGCTGGTGCTGGTGTCATCCCCCAACCTGCTTCAGCTCATCGTTGGCTGGGAGGGGGTGGGCCTGGCTTCGTACTTGCTCATCGGCCACTACTGGGAGGAGAAAGAGAACTCCGACGCCGCCATCAAGGCCTTCATGACCAACAAGATCGCCGATGTCGGCCTGGTCATCGGCGTCATCATCATGGGCGCCACCGTTGGGTCGTTCCGCTTCGGCGACGTTCTCGAGGCGGCGGTAACTGGAGACTCGGCGCTGGAAGAGGTGGCGTTCTGGGGCGGTTTGGCTTTGTTCATCGGGGCCATGGGCAAGAGCGCCCAGTTCCCGTTCCATGTTTGGCTGCCCGACGCCATGGCAGGGCCCACCCCGGTGTCATCTCTGATGCACGCCGCCACCATGGTCACCGCCGGGGTGTACCTGGTGGGGCGCATGTTCCCCTTCTATGAGGACATGGGTTCGGACGTTCGCACCATCATCATCGCGGTCGGGGTAATCACTCTGTTCTCCATGGGCCTCATCGCCATGGTGCAAGACGACGTCAAGAAGGTGCTCGCCTACAGCACTCTTTCTCAGCTGGGCTACATGACCGCAGCGATGGGAGCGGGGGCGTACACCGCGGCCATGTTCCACCTCTTTACCCATGCCTTCTTCAAGGGCCTGCTGTTCTTGTGCGCCGGCTCGATGATCCACGCGGTCCACTCCAACAACATGTCCGACATGGGCGGGCTGCGCCGCTTCATGCCGACCACCTACAAGACGTGGCTGATCGGTTCGCTGGCCCTGGCCGGGATCGTGCCGTTGTCTGGTTTCTTCTCCAAGGATGAGATCCTGGCCTCGCTCAGCCACGAAGGTCAGACCGTTGCTCTGGTCATCGCGCTGGCAGGAGCGTTCATCACTGCCTTCTACATGACCCGCGCCACTGCCCTGTCGTTCTTCGGTGAGTTCAAGGGACACGGTGAGCCCCACGAGTCACCTTCGGTGATGACTCGTCCACTTGTTGGCCTTGCCGCCCTGGCGGCGGTGGCCGGGTTCGCCAACGTGCCCGGTCTGTTCACGGGATTCACCGACTGGGTCACATCCAGGGCCATTCCCATCGTGGAGCATCACGCCGAGAGCTTCAACTTCGGGCTGGCCGGAATAGGTCTGGCCGTGGGCATCGCCGGTATCGCTGCGGGCTGGGCCCTGTACAGCCGAGACGAGGCAACCCAGACAGCGCGCGATCGCCTCGAGGTTCCGGTGCTCTATCCGGTGCTGCGCAACAAGTACTACATGGACGACATCTACCACCACGGCCTGGTACGGCCCATCCGTGACACCGCTGCGGCGTTCGTCAACTGGACCAACACCTACATCATCGATGGGGTAGTCAACGGGGCGGCCCTGGTCTCCAAGTTCCTGGCCGGAATCGTCTACGGCGGTTTCGATCAGCATGGCATCGATTTTGGGATCAATGTTGCCGGCGCCGCCGCTGGCGAAGCAGGCACGGCATTGAGTTACTCGCAATCAGGCAAGGTGCAGCAGTACGCCGCGGCGCTATTCGTCGGGGTCGTTTTGCTGGTCGCCGGCTTCATCATTTTCACTTAGGAAGGACGACGCATGGAATGGTTCGATAACGGCTGGGGACTCTCCCTGGTGGTGTTCCTGCCCCTGGTGGGGGCCTTCGCCGTGATGGCCATCCCCAAGACGAACGAATTGGTTGCCAAGCAGACCGGCATGTTCTTCGCGGCCGCGTCATTCGTGGCGTCCGTTGTCGCCATCCTCCGCTTCGACTTCGGCAACACCGCACGATTCCAGCTAGATACCGACCTCACCTGGATCTCTTCCATCAGTTCCAACTTCCACATCGGGGTAGACGGCATCTCGCTGCCCCTGGTGGTGTTGTCCACGTTCATCACCCTGCTGGCGATGATCTACTCGTGGGACCACTGGCCGGAACCGCACAACCCCAAGATGTTCATCGTGTTGATGCTGGTGCTGGCCACCGGCATGGCCGGGACATTCGTTGCGCTCGACCTCATCCTGTTCTTCGTCTTCTTCGAGCTGGTGCTGTTGCCGATGTACTTCATGATCGGCATCTGGGGCGATCGCACCCCGATGAAGCTGCCCGGGTTCAAGCGCGAAGTAGAGACCCGTCTCTACGCCGCGATCAAGTTCTTCCTCTTCACCCTGTTCGGCTCGGCCTTCATGTTGTTGGGCTTCATCGCCCTGTTCTTCCGCTCCGCCCCCCATACCTTCGACATGCTGGCTCTCTCCGAGATGGGCCGCGCCGGGTTGTTCACCGGTTCCTTCGGGTTCTGGGTGTTCGGCGCCTTGTTCTTGGGCTTCGCGGTGAAGGTGCCAATGTGGCCGCTGCATACCTGGCTGCCCGATGCCCATACTGCCGCCCCCACCGTGGGCTCGGTGCTGTTGGCCGCCATCATGTTGAAGCTCGGCTCCTACGGCTTCATCCGCATCAGCCTGCCCATCCTGCCCCAGGAAGCGCGGGAGTGGGCACCGGCCATCGCCATCTTGGCGGTGATAGCCATCATCTATGGCTCGCTTGCCTGTTTGGCTCAAACCGACATGAAGAGGCTCATCGCTTTCTCATCCGTTGGTCACATGGGTTTCGTCATGTTGGGCATCGCCACCCTCACCGACGTTGGCATCAACGCTGCCGTCATCGGGATGGTGGCGCACGGGGTCATCACCGGCCTGCTGTTCTTCCTGGCCGGGTCGATGTCGCACCGCTACCACACGCGAGAGATGGCGCGTCTTGGAGGCAATCAGAAACTGATGCCCGTCATGGGTGGCATCTTGGCCTTCACAGCAATGGCCTCCCTTGGTCTGCCTGGCCTGGCGGGTTTCTGGGGCGAGTTCATGGCGCTGTTCGGGTCGTTCAATCCGCTCGACGGCCTCAGCCTCGGGCTATTCCGCTCGGCCATGGTCATCGGTGCCATCGGCACCGTGCTCACCGCCGGCTACATGCTGTGGATGTTGCAGCGGGTCAACCTGGGTGAGCCCAAGGCCGAGTGGGCAGGCAGGGAGTTCCACGACGTCGACCGCTTCGAGATGGCTGCGTGGGCGCCACTGGTCCTAGCCATCCTGGCGATCGGCGTCTTCCCCAAGATCGTCTTCGCCGCTACCGATGGCGCGGTGGAACAACTGGTGAGGTCGGCCTTCGGCGGATGATCGATTATCACGCCCTCGCTCCCGAGCTGATCCTGGCAGGCACCCTGGTGGGTGTTCTGCTGTTGGATCTGCTGCCGGTCGAGAAGTACTGGACCGCGGTTCTGGCGCTGACGGGGTTGGTGGCAGCTGCGGTGCCGTTGTTGAGCTTGGCGCTGTTGGAGGAGGGGGAGCGCAGCTTGTTCTCCGGGTCGTATGTGGTGGACGACTACGCGCTGGTGCTCAAGGGTTTGTTCATCGTGACGGGGTTCATCGCGCTGCTGATGTCGGTGGGTTACCTCGAATTGGATCGGTATTACCAGGGCGAGTTCTACTTCTTGTTGCTGGCGTCGGTAATAGGCGCAGTGGTGATGGCTTCGAGTCGAGACCTCATCTCCATCTTCATCGGCGTCGAGTTGGTGTCGATCCCGGGCTTCCTGCTGGCAGGGTGGCGCAAGGGCGACGCCCGCTCCAACGAGGCGGCGCTCAAGTTCTTCATAATCGGTGTGTTGTCGTCGGCCGTGATGCTGTTCGGCATGTCGATCGTGTACGGCGTCACCGGCAGCATCGACTTCGCCGGGATCGCGGCGGCCTCCGCTGGCCTGGTCGACGAACCGGCGATGATCCTCGGCGTTCTGCTGGTGATCGCCGGCTTCGGCTTCAAGGTGTCGGCGGTGCCCTTCCACTTCTGGGTGCCAGACACCTATGAGGGCTCACCAACTCCCGTGGCCGCCTTTCTATCGGTCGGATCGAAGGCTGCGGGGTTCGTCGGGTTGCTCTCGCTGTGTTTCATCGCATTCGCCGAGCTGAAGGAGATCTGGGGCCCCGCTATCTGGATTCTGGCTGCCGCGTCGATGACCATCGGCAACCTGGTGGCGCTGCGTCAAACCAACATCGTGCGCCTACTCGGCTACAGCTCAATAGCCCACGGCGGATTCATCCTGGTGCCGTTCGCCATGGCTGCCTCATTCGACCAGGTGGCACTGGGTGACGCCTTCTCTGCCACCGTGACCTATCTCCTCATCTACGCATTCATGAACCTGGGCGCCTTCGCCGTGGTCATCGCCGTTTCTCGCAAGATCAACAGGGGCGACATAGCCGGATGGGCCGGTTTGTTCACTTACGCACCCGGCCTGGCGACGCTGGCCACCATCTTCTTCTTTTCATTGGCAGGACTCCCGCCGCTCGCAGGATGGTTCGCCAAGTTCGTGATGTTCCGTGCGGTGCTTGGAGGAGGGGCCAATACCTGGGCTGTGGTGCTGGCCGCCATCGCGGCCGTCAACGCCGTGGTCGCGCTCTATTACTACGCCAAGATCGTGAAGTCTGCCTGGATGGATCCCGTCCCAGAGTCCATCGCCAGCGCCGACGCTCGCGAGACGCAGCTGGCGCCGTCACTATCACTGGCGCTTGGCATCGCCGCCGTTGGGGTGGTGGCGGTTGGCTTCTTCCCCCAGGTCCTCGCCTTCTTCGGGGACGCCACCCGAGCGCTGGCACTGGGGGGTTAGGGGTCGATAACTTTGCTCGGCGGAGCGGCAGGTCCGTCTCGGCTATTGCGGGGGGCCGCCCGCCGAGCGTGCTGCCGCGATGGTTCGACCTGAGTCGTGGCTCGGGCGAAGCCCTCGCCTGGCCCGACCCCTCCGTGGTTTTGCTCGGCGGAGCGGCTGGACCATCCCGGCTATTGCGGGGGGCCGCCCGCCGAGCGTGCTGCCGCCTCCGTAGCCCCAAGTCGTGGCTCGGCCGCCGGCCTCGCCTTTCAGCTACCGCGTAGGCTCGGCCCATGGTGGGCTTGAGGGCCGTCGCTGCGCTCATGGTCGTGGCCGCGTTAGCCGCTCCGGCGTCGGCAGACGATCCGTCACAGGGTTCGTGGCCGCTGGGCCGGGGACTGGTGGTTCCAGGCGACCTGGAGCGCGGTCCCGAGTGGGTGCGGAGTCACCCCATGATGGTTGCGTCGCTGGTCGTCTCCATGGGCGATCCGCCCGCGGCGATCCGCAACGGCTACTTCGGTGACTTCGGAGCCAACACGATCTGGTTGTGGAAAGACGGTGCCCACGAGGTCGACGGCTGGCAGGCCGGTGGCAATCCGGTCGACTTCGTCACCTGGCTCGACAACGACGGTACGTCCCTCGTTTGGGATCCGTTCCTAGATGAGTTCGAGTCCAGTGGCCTGCTGCTGGGTGGCCTGGCGCCAGGCACCCCAGGGCGGGTGGGATATCAGGTAGGCGACGAGCCGGGGACGGTCGCCGAGCTGGATGACATCTCCGCTGCGATGGATGCCATCAGGGTGGCAGACCCAGAAGCGCTGCTGTTGACCAACTTCACCTTCTATGCCCAGGAGCGAGAGGAGCTCCTCGCCCGGTGGGTAGATGGTGTAGATGAGGCCGACATCCAGGTATCCACCGATTACTTCTATGGCCGGGAGCATTACACAGTGCTCGAATTCTTCAGGAACACGGCCCTTGCCAAGGGCGTGCCATATTGGCAGTACCTCAACGCCTACGTTGGTGAAGAGAGCGGCTTCCTCCCAACCCAGACGGCTTCAGACCTGCGTTGGCAGGCCATGGTCGGCCTGGCGTATGGCTACACGGGACACATCTGGTTCTTCTACCAGGCCAACGATGAGGGGCATCCCACTGCCACCGGGTTCGGCGGATCGATCCTGCACGATGGGGTGGGGGAGTTCGACGCATCCCGCACCGCCAACTGGGCCACGGTGGCATCGGTCAACCGAGAGCTGACCAACCTTGGCCAAGCGGTGATCCAACTCACCTCGACCGATGTTCGTTATATCGGAGCAACCCATCCCGACACCATCCAGCCGTTCAACACGCGATGGTGGTCTCCCGGGGCAGGGGGAGACCCCTACCTGAGGGCGATCGGGCCAGCCGCCGGCGAGGGTCCGATGGACATCATCATCGGCTACTTCCGCGATCCCGCCGGGCAGCTCTACCTGATGGTGCAGAACGCCCGCCACACACACTCGATGGGTATCGACGGATCTCCCCTGCCCGAAGCTGACGAACCCGGCACCATCCGGCTCAGGTTCGACTTCACCGGAGCGCCCTATTACGTAGATCGTTCCCGGCTCGAGTACCTGGACCCGGCCGACGGCAAGGTGAAGGTGCTGCCGCTCAACCTCGATGTCGTTCCTCCCCCGCCACCCGAGGAGCCACCCGAAGGCGAACCACCTCCGGAAGAGCCGCCCCCTCCGGAAGAGCCGCCCCCGCCGCCGAGGGAGATCTCGTCCGCCGAGGTGACACTGCTGCCGGGCGGGGTGTTCCTGTACAAGTACGCCGACACCGTCCCGTTCCGCCTTGGCGCTCGGGTCGACGGAGTTGGTCTGGTCGATGAGGCGACCGGCCGCTGGTTCCTGCGTGATGGAGTGGGAGTCAACGCCTTCTACTTCGGCGACCCGGGCGACGTGCCTTTCCTTGGTGACTGGGACTGCGACGGCGTTGACACTCCTGGCCTGTACCGCCGCTCCGACGGTTTCGTCTACCTGAGGAACACCAACGATCAGGGATTCGCCGACGTGCGATTCTTCTTTGGTAACCCCGGCGACCTGCCCCTGGTGGGTGACTTCAACGGGGACGGGTGCGACACCGTCTCCATCTTCCGCCCCGATGAAGCTCGTGTCTACGTCGTCAACCGCCTGGGCAGCGAAGCGGGAGGCTTGGGGGCTGCCGAGTTCTCTTTCCCATATGGCGAGGAGGACGACCTGCCCTTCGCCGGCGACTTCGATGGCGACGGCATCGACACGGTGGGCCTGCGACGCCTCGCAACCGGCGAGATCTTGCTGCGCGATCAGCTCACCGCCGGCAACGCCCAAGTGGTCTTCACCTTCGGCGATCCCGGGGACGAGTTCGTCACCGGTGACTGGAACGGGGACGGCACCGCCACCCCAGGAGTATTTCGGCCGGAACTAGCCCGCTTCTTCCTGCGGGGATCCAACGACGTCGGGCCTTCCGACTTCGACTTCCTGTTCGGCGAGGGGGGCTGGACCCCGGTGTCAGGGGTGTTCGACTAGGCCGCCTCTTCCCTTCCCCCTCAGGGGGAAGTACCCCGAGCGCAGCGAGGGGGGATGGGGGTGGGGATGACCACATACGCCCCCCACCCTCCCCCTAGCCCCCTCCCTGAGGGAGGGGGAATCACGCCCTCCCTTCCCCCTCAGGGGGAAGTACCCCGAGCGCAGCGAGGGGGGATGGGGGTGGACCAGCAGCTAGCTTCGCGTCGCATGCTGAAGCAACGCCTCATCGAGAAGATCTTCGCCGGCTCGGCTATGCCATTCGAGGAGTTCATGGAGGCCGCTCTCTATGACCCTGAGCACGGCTTCTTCTCCAGCGACGAGCTGCGGTCGGTAAAGGGCGGCGACTTCCTCACCAGCCCCGAGGTGAGCCCCTTGTTCGGCGAGACGTTGGCGCGGTTCGTGGAGGCGGAGCGAGACCGCGTAGGCGAATCCTTCGCCGTCGTGGAGGTCGGTGCAGGATCGGGCTCATTGTTGGGCCCGCTGCTTGAGGCAATCGAGCCCCGCCCCGATGCCTGGGCGGTGGAGGCATCGCCCGCGGCCAGGGCAGCCTTGAAAGAGCTGCTCCCACCGCAGAGGGTGGTGTCGTCGCTGGGGGAGTTGCCGGGACCAATGCCCGGGGTGATCATCGCCAACGAGCTGGTCGACAACCTGCCCATGGCCCTGGCGGTCCGAGCGGGTGATAGCTGGGAGGAACGATGGGTGGGAGTCGACGGCGACTCGCTTGCGCTGGTGGCCCGCCCGGCTCGGTCAGAGACAGCCGAATGGTGCCAACGCTTCGCCGGCAGGGTGCCAGAGGGCGGCATGGTCGAGGTGCAACTGGCGGCAACCAGGTGGGTAGAAACAGCGTTGAGTGTCCTGTCGGCTGGCGCCCTGGTGCTGATCGATTACGGGGGGACCGCAGAAGAG
>JAOTWH010000135.1 GCA_029863035.1 Acidimicrobiia bacterium
GTGGCTCCATCAGCCCATCGCTCACCACCGGCTGAGCGATGCAGTCGTCCATCGGATGGACCCCGGTGCCGGGGATCCCCCACTCGATGGGTGCGTCGGTGTACCCCAGGGCGGGGAGAACCTGGGAGTGGATGTGGGGGAACATGTGAGGGGAGAAGGCGACCCCGCGGGCGGTGATCGATTTGAGGATCTCGGGCAGCCGGGTGATACCGCCATTGGTGGTGACGTCCACCCGCACTACGTCGACCGCATCGAACTCGAGCAGTGCCTGGGGGTGGTAAGAGCCGCCCTGCTCATCGCCCATGGCCACCGGCAGGTTGACCCCGGCCCGGATGTCGGCCACCAAGCGGGCGTCACCGGGAGGCACGATGTCCTCGAACCACCCACAATCGACCTCCTCGAGGCGCTTCCCGAAGTCGATGGCGTCCTGCGCCGTTCGGAACACCATGTTGGCATCGAAGCCGATCCAGCCGTCGGGGGCGGCCTCTCGCGCCGCCCGCATCCGATCCATGCTGAGGTCCAGGGTGGGAGCGATGGCGATCTTGAAGCGCCGCCACCCCTTGGCCCACAGGTCGGTCACCTGGGCAGCGGTCTCTTCCGGAGTCAGCGATGGCGGGTAGCCAACGATGGCGGTCACCGCCATGGGATGACGATCACCGCCCAGGTAGGCGCTGATCGACTGATCGGCCGCCTTGGCG
Source organism: Acidimicrobiia bacterium (assembly GCA_029863035.1). The sequence continues at coordinate 699 of JAOTWH010000135.1, forward strand.
GCAAGATCCCATGCCGCAACGTCGACGATGGACAGCGCCCGCATCCCGATGCCGGCGGCGTGGACCGCGTGGTTGGTCCACAACGCGTTGTAGAAGAGCTGCTCGGGGTCATCGACCGCCTCGCCCTCGTAAACCGGGGCGATGGTGCGATGAATGATGTCGGCCACCGGACCGTCACGGGTGAGGCAGTAGGCGAAGCCGCGCAGGCCGCTCTCGGCGTCGATGCGGATGAGGACGAACTCGCGATGGCGCATCACCCACGAGCCGAAATGGATGGGCGTCTCCAGCTCGTGCTTGATGGTGGCGGCACGCACTGACGTAATCCGGTCGGCGCTCATACCGCAAGGTATCCATCGTCGCACATCACGGTGTGGCCGGTGACCAGCTCCGAGGCGTCACTGGCCAGGAAGATCGCCGTTCCGATCAGTTCCCGCGGCAGGCCGAGGCGGTTCTCCCGCAGCATCCGACCGATGATGAAGTCCGTGGTCACCGTGCTTCCGCTCTTCTCGGCGACACCGCTGATCAGTGGCGAATCCATCAGGGTGGGGCCAATGGCGTTGACTCGGACTCCCCGGGTCCGCCACTCCAGGGCCATTGCCCGGGTGATCTGCACCACACCGCCCTTGGAGGCCAGATAGGCACTGGCCCACGGATAGGCGATGAAGCCGCCGATCGATGCCATGTTGATGATGCTGCCCTTGCCCTGGGCCAGCATCTTGCGGCCGAACGCCTGCCCGCACAGGTAAACGCCCTTGAGATTGAGCTCGATAACCGAGTCGAATGCCTCCTCCGGGAAGTCCTCTACCGACGACCGGTAGGCCTTGCCTGCGTTGGCCAACAGGATGTCGACGCTGCCCAGCTCGTCGACCACCCAATCGGCCAGTGCCTCCACCTCTGGCTTGTCGGTCACGTCGACGGCACGAGCATGGGCGGTGCCACCCTGAGCGGCGATGGTGGCAGCTGTCTTCTCGGCACCGGCCAGGTTGATGTCGGCAACCACCACCCGGGCACCAGCCTGGGCGAATCCGATCGAGCAAGCTGCACCCAGTCCGCTTCCGCCGCCGGTGACCACGGCCACCCGGCCGCTGATGTCGAAAAGATTGGCGACGTAGTCGTCAGGAACGTTGAGGCCCTCGTCGGTGTCGCTCATGTCGGATCCTGCGGATTGATCGGATCGGATGGATGGGCGGCCAGCGCTTCTACCTCGACCGACAGCCAGGGAAAGAGAGGCAGAGACGAGATCGCCCTGTGCAGCGCAGTGGCATCGGGAGCCTCCCACAATCCCCAGTTGGCTCGCCGTCCCGGGATGCGCCACAATCGGCGGATGGTCCCCTCTGCCACCAGCTCAGCGGCCCGGGCAGCTTCGGCGGCTCTTAGCTCGGCGTGCTGATCGGCATCGCCGTCAGGGGGCCAGTTGACCTCGACGTTCACCAGGAATTCCACGTCAGTCCTTTCGGTCGCTCAATTTCATACCGTCTTGCACTTCCGGCTCGATACCGAGTTGGTCGGCATTCGGATAGAAGAGTGGTACCCCGCTCAAGCCCGGCACACGGAAGCGGGTGGCGTGCCAGCGGCCGATGTTGGGCATTACCAAGATGTCCAGATCGGGGCCGGTGAAGACAACGTTGGTGGGCGCCGCCAGAACTGTGCCTTCGGGGTCGTGGCCCAACACCTCGAGTCCGGAGCTCGCGCTCCAGCGGTAGACAATGTCGGGCCGGTAGCAAGAGATGACCACCGAGCCGTCGGTAGCGAAGGCGATCCCGTCTGGTACCGATCCGGTTAGGTCAGCCAAGACCTCCATCGGACCCGCGGTGTGGTCGTCGCGTATCGGGAACCTCAGTAGACGACCCGGCGTGCTCTCCAGCACCCACAGACTCGACTCATCTGGAGACACCGCCATGCCGTTGGGAAAGTCGCGCGACTCCTCAGACCACACCTCGGTTGCCCGGCCAGGACGTACCAGGAAGATGCGGCCGTCCGCCGTCTTCCATCCTCCCGAATCCGAAACGTAGTAATTGCCCCGGCTGTCGAAAGCACCCCAGTTGGGGTTCTTGAAGGGTGCCTGTGGGGTCCCGGCCGAGAACTCTTCGACAGCTCCCGAGTCCGGGTCGACCCGGTAGACCCGCTTATTGGCAGGATCGCAGGCGTAGATCATCCCGTGGCTGTCGGCGGCCAGACCCAGGGTGAAACCGCCGGTGTTGGCAACCTCGGTGAATGTGTCGTCCGGCTCGATGCGATAGATCTGCCCGGCCTCACCGCTCAGGTACACGATCCCGTCGAGCGTTTTGCAGATCCCCTCGGGGTGGTCGACCCCGTTGGCGATCTGTTCCATGTCCTCGAGAGGTACCAAGGGCTTCATTGTCGCTGCCTTTCCGCGTCTGGGCCAACCCTGGCGATTGGAGGAGGCTTTGTCAACGGCGGGCGCTCTCCCCTAGATTCGGCATGCAGCGAGCAGGGAAGGGTCTGTGCGGATACCTATCGCAATGCCGAACCTGGGCTACGACATGGAAACGGGAACCGTGGTGGCCTGGCTGAAATCGGTGGGCGACACCGTCGCCCGCGGCGAACACATCGCCGAGATCGAAGGCGAAAAGGCCGTCCTGCAGATGCCGGCCCTGGCCGCTGGCACCTTGGTGGAGATCGTTCACGATGTGGGAACCGAGGCAGCGGTCGGCGAGACCATCGCCTTCCTGGAAACAGAAGACTGACAAGGCCGGGGTGATGGCACAGGACCGCAAGACCGTCGTGGTGACCGGAGCCGCCAAGGGGTTAGGGGCAGCGTCGGCAGAGGCTTTCGCCGCGGCTGGGTACCGGGTCGCTCTGGTCGACATGGATGAAGAGGCGATGCGCCAACAAGCCGACTCCATGGGCGACGACGATCACTTCACCGTGGTGTGCGACGTTGCCGATTGGGAACAGGTTGAGACGGCTTTCGGGGAAATCGGTGACAAGGCAGGAGACATCCATGCCCTGCACGCCAACGCCGGAAGCCAGCGCTACGGCATGTTCGAGGAGATGTCTATCGACGAGATCCGGCGTCACGTCGAGGTCAACCTGCTTGGGCAGCTCTATTGCATCAAGGGTGCGCTACCTCTGATGACGGATGGCGGGGCCATCGTCATCACCGCCTCGGTGCAGGGACACATCACGTTGCCCGGCTCGGCGGCCTACGCAGCTTCCAAGGCCGGGCTCATGGCGACGGCTCGCGCCCTGTCGGTCGAGCTCGGGCCCAAGAACATTCGCATCAACACCGTCAGCCCCGGCACCATCGACACCCCCATGTTCCAGGACGCCTTGGAGGGGATGAACCCACACGAGGCCGACAACTTCCTCGACAGCGTTCGTGAGGCCAACGCTTTGGGCAGGATCGGAGAGCCGCGCCAGGTCGCCGACGTTGTGGTGTTCCTGTGCTCCGACGGGGCCAGCTACATAACCGGAACCGATCTGCTCGTCGACGGTGGATTCGCCACCGTTAAGAAGTTCTGAAGCGTCGGGCGACCAAACCCTCCAGCGCACGGGCCACGATCTCGCTCGGCCCGGCATCGGCATCCACCATCACCGCATCTGCCGGCTCCTCGAGCGCATCGAACTGGCTCTGCAACATGTCGGCCTTCATGTAATGCCCCTCCCGCTCCTCCAGTCTCCGTGCGATGGTGTCGTAGTCGCCCTTTAGGAACACGAAGTGGACCTGAGGGTCTTGCGCCGCGAGCTGGTCGCGGTAGACCTGCTTCATAGCCGAGCAGGCCAGCACCAGTGAAGTGCCGGTAGCGAGGTGGTCGTCGATGACCCCACGCAATAGGGCCAGCCAGGGAAGCCGATCATTGTCGTCGAGCGCGATGCCGCTCGCCATCTTCTCGATGCTCTGGGGAGAGTGATAGTCGTCGGCATCGACGAACGCTGCCCCTAATTCCGCAGCCAGTGATTTGCCAACGGTGGTCTTGCCCGACCCCGACACTCCCATCACGACGACGACGTATCCCATCAGCCGGAGCCGAGGCGATACAACAGCTCGCCTGCTTCCTCTACCAAGAAACGTCCCTCGGCATCGCGCCATTCGTCCGGATTGATTCTCGCCGGATCTCGATAGCCCAGGTTGACCTCTCGACACAGCTCCTCGGGGATCCCCGTTGCCAAGGACACGGTGATGCGGGGATACTCGACGCCGTCGTTGTATTCGCCGAGCCCCTTGACATGGGTGGAGTGCGCCAGGATGGCCCACGGCAGATGCTCGAAGCGGTCCCATTGGTTCACGAAGTAATCCCGTACGTGATAGCCCACCTCACGGATCAGCTCTCCGTGGACCGAGCTGATCTCGGTGAGCTGTGGCGCGTAGATGATCACCTCGCCGCCGTCGGCCACGATCGGCTCGGTCTTGTAGGTGGCTTTGGCGGCGGTCCAGAGGTCGCCATACATCGCGGACGGCACCGAAAGCACCGACTGGAATGGTCGGTCAACGAACTCGATGTTGAGCTGCGTCGAGGCGTCTGCAGCCGCCTCCCATGCGTCGAACAGGTTGCCCACATAGAGGCCATGGGTCTCCTTGCCATCCATGACGAGCGCCAGCAGCGTGATCGGTCGCTCGGCCAGCACGAATTCGGCAGCGCGGTGCAGCATGCGCCGAACCGCGGTGTCCTTGACCCCCATGGCCACCGAGCTGGTCGCCAGGGCTCCCATCCAATGAACGCTGTTGATGATGTCGGGCCCGGCGATACCGGGGAAGAGGTACTTGGCGCCACCGGAGAACCCTGCCGCCTCGTGCGGGAAGACCGGACCGACGACGAACAGATGGTCGTAATCGCGGAACCGGCCGTTGATGTGTATCGGTGTCTCTTTGGTCACGAGGCCATCGGTGATCTCGCCCATGGTGAGCACGTCGATCGTCCCCACATGAACCAATGCCTCGGGATGATGCCATTCGTGGTTGAAGACCTGTGAGCGCGGAGTGCGAGTCGCTCGCTCCTGTGCGTCCATGCCAACCAGCGAAGCGATGGCTTCCTCGCTCATCGGTGGGTGTGTCCCCAACGCGATGAGGTAATCGAGGGCCGCGACGCTCTCTCCAAGTAGTTCGTAGAGCGAGCGATAGATCTGAGGCATCGGGGCGTTGCGGGTCCCATCGGGGATGATCACCAGCACTCGCTTGCCCCCAAGGTCGAGACCAGCCAGCCCGTCGCCGATGAGCCGGTCGAGTTGGCTTTCGTCGAGGGGCTGGTCGAGGTCGCTCTCGCCAGTGACGTCGGTAGTCATCGCGACCCGACGATACGCCGGCTGGCCATGCGCCGCGGGTAGAAAAGCAGCCGACCTCTTAGCGGGGCCGTTGGAATTGCCGCAGGTGCCAAGCGGCACCGTTGCCCTCACCCGGCTTCGGCCAGACGATGATCAGCGGCGGCACCCCCAGCGCGACCACAACCGGCCACAGCCACCAGGCACTCATGAATGCCAGCACCCCCAACAAGATGGCGGCGATCAGGGCCGGGAGCAGCAAGGCCAGGACGTACCACGGGCGGGGTGCGTCGTCGGCGAGCGGGTGCTGTGGGCTAGCCACCGTTTG
>JAOTWH010000136.1 GCA_029863035.1 Acidimicrobiia bacterium
CTCGATGACTTTGCGGATCCAGACGATTCCGATTCCGATCAAGACTCCGGCAACAACAAGGGCCACCTTGCCCCCGGTGGACTCGAACAAGGGGTCGAGGTACTGACGATTGGTAGTCCATAGGAAGCCCAAAAGGAAAAAGGGAAGACCGATGAGCACTGTCGCCGAGATTCTGCCCTCGGCGGTTAGTGCCCTGACCTCGCGTCTCATGCGGGATCGCGCCACCATGGTGTCCGACGTTGTACCCAAGACATCGGCCAGATTCCCACCCACCTCAGCCTGAATCTCCATTGCCAGCACGGCCCAGCGGAAATCGATGTTGCCCATGCGAGTCGACACTGCCCGCATACTGTCGTGCACGCTTGCTCCCAGCCGGATATCGGAGAGCGCTCGACCGAACTCGCGCGCGGTGGGTTCTTGCGACTCGGCCGATACGGCCTCTACCGCCTGAAGAAGCGAGTATCCGGCCCGCAAGGAAGACGATATGAGATTGAGCGTATCTGGCAGCTGATCTTCGAAGCGGCCACGCTCCCTGCTGGCCAGCGCCTGGATGCCGAGAAGCGCCAGTACCACAGCACCGCTGGCCACTGCCACTCCGAGAAGGATGTTCCTCCCAACTAAACCGGCGATTGTGCCTGCCAGGACTGCGCCGACACCAGCCACCGCTATGCCCTCTCCCGGCCGGAGAGGCAATCCGGCCTGTTGGGTAGCAGAATTGATGGCGTCGAATACGCCTCGCTTCTTGGCGGCACCCTCAGCGCTGGTCGCCACGCGACCCAGCAATGGAATCCTCTTGAACCATGTCGAACCCTCGTAAGAGGGCAGGACAGAGCCGAGACGACCCCTGAGATCTCGCTCGATGCCCGACAGCCCGAAACCGCCAAACAGCAGGCCAAGGAAGATGATGGACACCGCCATGGCGATGATGCCAATGGCCTTGAGCGCGGATGATCCTCCGCTTGCTCGTGATGTTTGGGCGGCGGCTGGGGCCGCCACCAACACCGCCAACGATGCACCCGCAGCGATCGTTGCCAACCGATGCATCACGAGGACCGGGCGGCGAACTGCTCTGGTTCGAAGAGATCGCCAGTTAACTCAATGCCGTTGTTGGCAAGCTTCTCGCTGAACGTTGGCCTCAACCCCGTTGCCTTGAGGCGACCCTTGTGGCGGCCCTGCTCGTCGCGACCCATGCCGTAATCGAACAGGAACAGGTCTTGCAGGGTGACTACCTCGCCTTCCATTCCCACGACCTCCGTGACATCGGTAACCCGTCGCGTTCCGTCGCGGAAGCGATGCAGATGGATTATCAGGTCCACGGCCGAAGCGATCTGCTCACGCACCGCCCGGATGGGCAGATCCATGCCAGACATGAGCACCATCGTCTCGACGCGAGACAACGTGTCTCGCGGCGAGTTCGAGTGAATGGTTGTCAGGGAGCCGTCGTGACCGGTGTTCATCGCCTGAAGCATGTCGAGGGCCTCGCCACCACGGGCCTCACCGATGACGATGCGGTCGGGGCGCATGCGAAGGGCGTTCTTGACCAGGTCACGAGCGGTGACTTCGCCAGTCCCCTCCAGGTTGGCTGGACGCTGCTCGAGGCTCAACACGTGCTCTTGACGCGGCTGCAACTCAGCCGCGTCTTCGATAGTCACAATGCGCTCGTCCTCGGGGATATAGCCCGACAGCACGTTGAGCATGGTGGTCTTTCCGGACCCCGTTGCCCCGCTGATGATGGTGTTGATCCGCCCAGAAACACACAGCCTGATGAATTCGGCCAAGTGCTGCGGCAAGGTTCCCATCTCTACCAGGTCTTCCTCGGTGAACGGATCGACAGCGAATTTGCGAATGGTGAGGAATGGGCCGCCGATCGCAAGCGGGCTGACAACTGCGTTAACGCGCGATCCGTCCGGAAGGCGGGCGTCAACCATCGGATTGGCCTCATCGATACGACGCCCCACCTGACCAACGATCTTCTCGATGATTCGCTGCAGGTGAGTGTGGTCGACGAACTCGATATCGGTCTTCTCGATCTTGCCGAACCTTTCCACATAAACGGAGTGGGCGCCGTTCACCATGACCTCACTCACATCGGGGTCGGAGAGCACAGGGTCGATCGGGCCGTATCCGAGGACATCATCCGCGATCTGCTGGAGCAAGATCATCCGGTCTGGCCGTGTGAGGGCTACAGAGTCTTCCTGCTCCAATGCCCACTCCAGCATTTCCATGACTCGCAGCTTCAGCTCGGCATCTGTCATCTGGCGGTCGTAGAGCGTTGGCCCCAACCCTTCGACGACTTTGAAGTGCAGACGGCGGCGGAGCTCAGAAACGGCTTCGCCGCGTTCTTCCACTGCCCCAGGCTGCGTCTCTTTTGCGGCTTTGACCCTGTCAGCAAGACTCATTCTTACCTCCTACCCGAACAATCGGCGCTTTGAACTCTCATCCGAAGGAACATTTACAGTCGCTACGAGCGCTACAACATTCTGAAACCCTCTCGCTACCCGAGACCGTGGGCTCAATGCCACCACCGGCACGCCTTCGTTAACCGACCGAGGGACGAGTTTATCTGATGGGATGGCCGCGCTTACCTTCATGCCAAGGGATCGCTCGAGCTCCTCCACATCCAAGCGTGCCTTCGAGTTGACCCTGTTGAGGACCAGCTGGATCTTCTTCATAGGGAAGTCGATCAGCTTGAGCGTGTCGAGAGCCAGCTTGGCATTCTTAACACTCGGCATGTCCATGTCGACGACCAAAAGGACATCGTCAGAGCGCTCAAGGATGGTCAACACAGGCTCGTCCAAGAATGGAGCGGTATCTATGACTATGTAGTCGAACATCCGCTTCATCTCTCCAAGCACCTTGACTATGCACTGCGTGGATATCTCGTCAGCTAGGGCTGGCTCTAGCGGAGCCGCCAGGACGCGAAGCCCCGATTCGTGTCGCGACATGACCGACTCCATGAGATCTTCGTCGATCTTGTCGAGATTCCGGGCCAGATCCACTATCGAAGTCTTGGGCTCGATCGATAGGGCCAGACATACATCTCCGAATTGGAGGTCGGCGTCGAGGATGCCCACTCGCCCCGGGGGGTTCCACAAGGCGAGGAGCAGAGCAACGTTGGTGGTTGTGACTGTCTTGCCAGCGCCACCCTTAGGCGACATGATGGTGACGACCCGCCCGAGCCGCGACCTCCCGGTTATCTCCACACCGTCGTGACGCTCGGCTGTCCTAGCCAAGGTGCCCAGGACTTCTTCGATCTTCGGCCCAGTGAGCGGCGCCTCTATCGCGTCGCGGAATCCGGCGCGCAGAGCAGCCTTCAACGTAGGTGCATCGAGACCGGTCGTCACCAAGACCATGGCCAGCGACGGCAGAATGTCGAGCAGAAGGCTGCACTCAGCCACCCCGGGCTCGTGGGCGTAAGTTGGCCCGACCAGCGCCACCTCGATGGCTTCATCGGCTACTAGCGCCTGAGCCTCGGAGATATTGCGGGCGGTGTACAACCGGTGCTCTGACAGCATCGGCTCGGTTCGCTTCAGGAACGCCTCGTCCGCGTCGATCAGCAGGATGGTCCTGCGGTGGCGTTCCGACGAGGTCACGGGGTCCCCGTATCCGCTCCGATGGCCTCGAGCGTACGGCGCTCGATGAGGTCGCCGAGTATCTCATCGATCGTGATGCCCTCACTCACGAAGGGCTCGTATGCCCCTTCTGCTGGCAACAGGGTGAGCCAAGGCTGGGCTTGGGAGAACAGCCACACCACACGCTCGGCTTGATCTGCAGTTACCTCGAGCGTGATGAGCTGAGATCCCAGCGCCTCCACGTTCTCCGGCGGCGTCTCATCGCCATCGGCAGTAACCGGTGTGGGACCGCCGCGGGTCAACCCACCGACTGAAAGGATTTCTATCTCTTGAAGGGAGGTGATCACGATCTGCTGCTGGGGTGGCAGGGAACGTACCAACTCGTCGAGGATCTCCTCGACCTGCTCGAGGTCAGACTGACCTTCGGGAAGTGGGGGAAGATCGATCGAGCGGATGTAGGAGTCCAGCAGATCGGACACTCCGAGCAGCTCGCGACCGATCGGATTAGCCAAGAAGCTGATCAAAGAGGTGCGATCGAAGTCGATGAGCCCAATGACATTGACGCGGTCACCGGGGCGCAACAAGCCGCCGACCGCCCTCACTTCGTCGGGCCGGATAACGATCGCCTGCATGCCTGGGTCGATGAGCTGGGAGAAGGTCTGGACCTCCTCGGCTGCCGCAGTGAACAAGTCACTGGTAACGATCTGTCCCTTGCTGATGGGACCACGGCTAACCGTGCCGTCGAGCAGAGCATCTAGCTCTTGTTGATTCCTGATGGCGTTCTCCGGGAGGAACAATTCGTTCTCGGTGCCCGCTTCGATCCGCGCCGATGCGTCTTCACCCGTAGTGTCGCGCTCGATTAGGACTGCCGCCCGAAACACGGTGACTTCATTCAATCCCTCGCGGGCGTCGTCCTCTACCTGCGTCAGGAAGCGGGCAGTGGCAAATGCCGCCACGGCAGCCAACGCGATGGCGACTATCAGAACGATGGTGCGTCTTCCCATACTTCTCCTTCGGGCCTCTATCCGGCCGTCGTCCTCAGGTGGAGTGGGTCCTGGCCCACACCCCGTAGTTCATCGGTCAAATCAGCGAATCATTTCGCTATTTTTTTCCGATTCCCTTCTCCTTCAATTCCTGCAAGATGGCCTCAAGTGAGGAGTCGGCGTTGAAGCTCGGCTCGTCGCCTTCTTCCTCATCCTCGCGCTCGAACTCATGTCGTTGCGGCGTTTTGTCCTCGCGCACGGGGCGCTCCTGCCAGTCGGGAGAGGCTTGCTTGATGGAGAGGCTGATGCGACGTCGCTCCACGTCTATCTCTGTGATCTTGACCTTGGTTTCCTGACCCACCGAGAGCTCCAGCTCTGGGCTCTCCACGTGATGGGATGCGATCTCGGACACATGCACCAGGCCCTCGACGCCGTCGGCCACCGAAACGAAGGCGCCGAATGGGACCGTCTTTGTCACACGCCCATCGACGACGGCGCCAAGCGTGTGCTTGTCTGCGAAAGACCCCCACGGATCTTCGCTCGTTTGGCGAACCGACAGCGAGATCCGTTCGCGGTCTAGGTCGACTTCCAAGATCTTCACTTGAACTTCATCGCCAACGTTGACGATCTCGCTGGGGTGGCTGACGTGCTCCCAGGACAGCTCCGAGACGTGGACCAATCCGTCCATGCCACCCAGGTCGACGAACACGCCGAAGTTGACTACTGATGAGACAACGCCGCTTCGAATCTCGCCTTCTTTGAGGTCGTCGAGGAAGGCCTGGCGTTGGTCGGCTTGCTCCTCTTCGAGAAATGAGCGACGCGAGAGGACGACGTTGTTGCGGTTCTTGTCGAGCTCGATGACCTTGGCCTCGAGGTCTTCTCCAACGAAAGGCTGCAGGTCGCGTACCCGACGCAGATCAACGAGCGAAGCTGGAAGGAACCCACGCAACCCGATGTCGACGATCAGGCCACCTTTGACCACCTCGATAACGCGACCAGTGACTGTGCCACCCTCGTGCATCACCTGTTCGATCTTGCCCCAAGCTCGCTCGTACTGCGCCCTCTTCTTGGAGAGGATGAGTCGTCCGTCCGAATCTTCCATCTGGAGGATGAGGGCCTCGATCCGCTCCCCCTTCTTGACTTCTTCGTTGGGGTCGACATCGTGGCGGATGGACAATTCCTTGGCCGGGATTACCCCTTCCGACTTGTAACCGATGTCAACCAGTACCTCGTCTGGGTCGACTCGGACAACCTCGCCCTCGACGAGATCCCCTTCCTTGAACTCGACGACGGTCATGTCGACCGCCGCCGCGAAATCCTCTGCAGCCAGGTTGTCCCCGATGCCGCTCAGATCTGGAGCTGACTTCACCACTACTTCCCGAGGCGGCGCAGGCGGAGGAACCGGAACGGGAGTCGCAGAGGCCCCCTCCTCGCTGTTGGCATTCGGATCGACTGTTTCGCCCTCACCGGCGGGCGTGGCATCGTCTGCGGGCGGCGTATCCACAGCAACAGGCTCAAAGCCAGCTGTGGCCTGGTCTTGGGCGTTGAGCGCGTTGTCGTTTTCAGTGGTCATAGGTGGGTTTGTGTGCGAAATCGGACGAACTGTCCGGTGCGGCGCCACAGGGTACTACGCCATGGCCTTGGTTGCCCTATCGGCCTTGCTA
>JAOTWH010000137.1 GCA_029863035.1 Acidimicrobiia bacterium
ACGGCGTGCGCCAGGGCTTGTCGTCGGCCATCTTCACCAACAATATGAAGGCAGCCGAACGGTTCTTGTCCTACATGGGATCTGACTGTGGCATCGCCAACGTGAACATCGGAACGTCTGGTGCCGAGATCGGCGGAGCATTCGGCGGCGAGAAGGAGACGGGCGGCGGGCGCGAGTCGGGATCCGACTCGTGGCGGGCCTACATGCGACGCCAAACCGTGACCATCAACTGGTCGGATGAGCTTCCCTTATCACAGGGCGTCGAGTTCGGATAGCACTCGTCCTACTCCAAGGCCTTGACGAACACCTCTGACCGCTTGACCTTGCGATAACCAAGCGCCTCGTAGAACTTGTGGGCTTTGCGACGCTTTACGTTCGAGCGCAGTTGAACCTGGCTCAAGCCGAGTGACCATGCCCACTGCTCGACAGCAACCACCAGCGACCGACCAGTGCCCAGGCCGCGGGCCGTATCGGACACCACGAGTCCGGCGATTTCAACGATCGCGGGATCGGTCAAGAGTTGCGAGGTACGAGCGTGCACCCAGCCCACAACGACACCTACCTCGGCAACCAACAACAGGTGCCCGTCTTCGGCGTGGAGGGCTCCCATTCGTGCCTCGAGTTCCTCAGCTGTTACGTGGTAACCGAGCTGGTCACACAGATTCACCACGGAAGGGACGTCCCCTCGATGCATTGGACGGATCACGCTCGCTCCTCGCCGGCCACAGTACCTCACACTGCCGAGCCGTATTCTGGAGTCGTCATGGGAGCCCCCACTAAGCCGATATCGACGCGCGCCGTCCTCGGCGAGGGTGCACGCATCGTCCTCGGCTTCATAAAGCGGAGACCGGTTCCGTTCGCCCTGGCCGCACTCGGGGCGGCGATGTTCGCCGCCGCGATCATCGCTGCGTCTCGCGTCATCGGGTGGGTCACCGACAACGCCATCCTTCCAGTGCTGCGCGACGGCGAACCCATCGAGAACAAGGTTCTGGTGGTGGTACTGGCCATCGTCGGCGTTTCCACCTGGAAGGCCGCGGGCATCGTGCTGCGGCGGACTGCGGCAGGTTGGTTCCAGCTCAAGACGCAACAAGACGTTCGAGAGCAACTCGTCGAGCACCAACTTGGGTTGGAGTTGTCCTGGTACGGGCGCCAATCGGTTGGCAATCTCATCTCGGTGGCCGATGCCGATGCCAGCCAAGGGACGAACGTGCTTTCCCCTTTGCCCTACGCCACGGGTGTGTCGCTGCTCATAGTGGGCACGGTCGTCTTGTTGACCATCCTCGACGTCTGGCTTGGGCTGACTGCCTTCATCGGGATGACGTTGATCGTGTTCCTCGAAGCTCGAGCCGCGGTGACCCTTTACCCGGCCTGGGAGGGGATCCAGGCCCAAATGGGAGCGGTGAGCGGAGTTGCTCACGAAAGCTTCGACGGAGCGCTCACCGTTAAGGCCCTCGGTCGCGAGGCCAGCGAAACAGCCCGCTTGGAGGATGCTTCTAACAAGCTGAGAGACCAGCTCATCGACCTCAACGTGCGGTGGGAGACATATCGGGTCATCATCGTTTCTCTCATCCCTGTGGTGGCGCTCGCCTTGATCGCGGTGGGAGCGGTGAGAGTCGACTCGGGTGCCATCACACCGGGCGACGTGATCACCGGCGTCTACCTCCTGTCGTTACTTTCGTTCCCGATCCAGCTGATCGCCTTCGTTCTGTTCGACATGGCGGCCGCCATCCCGGCGTGGAACCGCGTGACGGACATTCTCGGGGTCGAAGAGGTGGTGCAGTACGGAGATCAGCGAGCCGACTTGGCATCCGGTGCCGCCCCGATCGAAGGCGACGATGTGACGTTCGGATACGAAGAGGAGGTCGTGCTGGCCGACGTCGACGTCGACATACCGGCCGGACGCACAGTGGCGATCGTTGGGCCAACTGGCTCCGGCAAGACCACTCTGACACTCCTGCTGGCACGGCTGTGGGACCCGGGCACAGGTCGCATTCATATCGACGGTCGGGACCTGCGCAGCTTCGCCAGGTTCGAGCTACCTCGGGAGATCGCGTTCGTTTCCCAGAGCTCGTTTCTCTTTGACGACTCGGTGGCGGGCAATATCTCACTGGGGGGCGAATTCACCCGTCCCGAGATCGAAGCGGCGGCGGCCCTTGCCGGAGCTCACGATTTCGTGGAAGAGTTGCCCGAGGGCTACGACACTCGTATTGGGGAGCGAGGGGCGACACTGTCTGGTGGTCAGCGCCAACGCCTCGCTTTGGCCAGGGCGTTGGTACGCAAGCCGCGAGTCCTCATCATGGACGATGCAACGTCGGCGGTTGACCCCTCGGTGGAAGCCGAGATCCTGCGAGGATTGAGGAGGGCCGAGCTCCCATCGACGATCCTGATCGTTGCCTACCGCCCCTCCTCGATCCGCCTGGCCGACGAGGTGGTGTTCGTCGACGAAGGTCGAGTGGTTGACCAGGGCACCCATGCCGAGCTGATGGAACGCCGGTCCGGGTATGCCCGGCTGGTGCAGGCTTACGAAGAAGACGCCGCGGCACGAGCCAGGGAGAGCGCATGACGACCACCTCTGTAGTCGGCGTGATCCGTCGTGCCACCACCGAAGCGCCCATCCTCACGAAGCGCCTGTGGCTGATTCTGCTCCTGAACATGGGGGGAACCAGCGTCCAGCTCCTGATTCCGGTTCTGGTGCAACAAAGCGTCGACAGCTTCATCATCGGAACCGGATCTGTCGAGATCGGCTCTGTGATGACGGCGGTGGCGATCGGGTTGGGCGTCATAGTCGTTGGCGGGATGCTGGCCCGCGCCGGCATCGTGCGGCTGTCGATCCAGGCCGGTACCGGCCTGTCCGAGCTGCGGGTCAACACCTTCGCCCACCTCATGCGGCGTTCCGTGTTGCACGTTGAGGCAGAACGTCGAGGCGCGCTGGTGTCACGAGTCACCTCGGACATCAACACCGTTCAGGAATTCTTGGAATGGGGCGGGGTGATGTTCCTCGTCAACGGAACCCAGGTGGTTGCGTCGATCGTGGTGATGGCCATTTACGAGTGGCGGCTGGCGCTGTTGGTCATCGTCGGCGTGTTGCTTTATGCGGTCGTTCTCCTGTGGTTCCAGCGGGTTCTCTCCAGTAAGTACGACGTGGTGCGTAACAAGGTGGCCGACAGCCTGGCCGTCATGGGCGAGGCTGTGACAGCACTGCCCGAGGTGCGCGCCTACGGTGCCGAAGAGACGACCAGACAGAAGGTCCAAGTGGTGCTCGACGATCGCTTCGGGGTCGAGTTCCGCACTGCCCGGTTCTCCAATCTCCTGTTCGCCACGGCCGAGATCTTCGCAGCCAGCCTCACTGCCGCGGTCATCGCCGCCGGGCTGTGGTTGGGGCCAGATCAGGGCATCACGGCCGGAGTGTTGTTGGCCTTCCTGTTCCTCGTCAATCTGCTGGTGGAACCGGTGCAGACCATGGTCGAGATTCTCGACTTCGCCCAAAGCGCAGCTGCCGGCATGCGTCGCGTGGTGGAGTCGCTCGATGGCCCCATCGACATCCCCGAGGCCGCCGACCCGGTGGACCTGCCTGTCGGAGCCCTCGGCGTCGAGTTCGCCGGCGTCCGCTACCGCTATCCAACAGGACCCGATGTGTTGATCGACATCGACTGCCGCATCGAGCCGGGGAGGCGTGTGGCGGTTGTGGGCGAGACTGGATCTGGCAAGACGACCTTCTCCAAGATCTTGGTTCGAATGCTCGATCCGGTTGGGGGCCATGTGAAAGTTGGCGGCGTCGACCTGCGCCGGGTCAGCCACGCCAGCCTCCGCTCCAGGGTGGCGTTCGTGCCTCAAGAGGGTTTTCTGTTCGACGGCTCGGTGGCCGACAACATCCGATATGGCAAGCCGCACGCCACCGACGCCGAGATAGCTACCACGTTCTTGGAGTTGGGACTGGACGGTTGGGTGGAATCGCTGGCCGATGGAGTGACCAGCCAGGTGGGAGCTCGAGGAGGTGAGCTATCGGCCGGAGAGCGACAGCTGGTGGCGTTGGTACGCGCCTGGATCTCCACTCCGGATCTATTGGTGCTGGACGAGGCCACCTCGGCGGTAGATCCTGCACTCGATGTGCAACTGAGACGCGCCATTGACCGCCTCACGGCCGGGCGAACCTCGGTCACCATCGCCCACCGCCTCGCCACCGCGGAATCGGCCGAGGAGGTGCTGGTGTTCGATGCCGGTCGCCTGGCCGAGCGGGGAACCCACAGCGAGCTCCTAGAGATGGGCGGTGTCTACTCCCACCTCTACACCGACTGGACCGCAGGAACAAAGACCGTTTAGGCGCTCCAGGTTGGGTCGGCGGGTGATGAGGTGACTCCGGGTCGGCGCAGGGCTGGCGCCGAATGCCGGATAGCGCGCGGGTGGTTCAGGTGGATTTCGCGCAGGTACCCGAGTGTTATGCGCTGCCGATCTGCCGCCTGTTGCTCACCCCACCCGTCAGGGCGCGTAGGCGTCTCGGTAGGGGCCTGTACTCGCAGCATGAGCGCGAGGAGGCCGGTGCTTCTGGCTCGTCGGGAACGGAATCGGCCTTGGCTAGGCGTCGCGCTCTGCCAGCCTCTTGATCTCGAGCATCATCTTGCGGCTCATCACGAAACTGATCACCTTGATAGGGAAGCGTCCAAACGCGAGGCGGCTCTTCCAATCCGGGGTGTAGTCGTAACGGCCCCTAGTCAGTAGCCGGCTGCCGCCATCGGGGCCAGGTTTGACGGCGAACTGCCAGGTTGACGTTCCCCAGCTCTCCTCGGCACCGATATCGGCGGGCGACCCGAAAAGCACGAGGGCGTTCGGGGGATCCACGATCTCTATTCGCAGCGGCGGTGCGGTCGGATGCAGGTAAATGTCTTCGCCGACCGCCGGATGCTGGTGGTCGGGGAGGATCTCTGTTGTGTTGGTGATCTTGCAACCGACCATGTTCTCAAGCGTCTGATAGGTGTAGAAACCGCCACGGCCCTGACCGACTTGGGCGATCCAGGGCCATACAGCCTCCGGCGATGCATCGACGGCGATTCCCAGGGTGTACGACCACTTGGGTTCCGGCACGAACTCATCGCCCGGAAGCGAATCAGTTGCCTCTGTTCCCACCGTGCCCCACCGCAGCCGCCTCCGCCCGATGAAAGGGGTCGCGACCAGGTTCCACACAATGAGGGCGGCGCCCTCAAGCGCCGCCAGAACGCCGACACCGGGGGAGCGAGCTGTGCGATGTCTAAGCCGTCGGCTGTCCGAGTCCCGGACGTCCGCCATGTTGCCCTCCTCGATGTGCTTTCGATCATCTTGCCGCAGCGCGGGAATGCCTCCTAGGGCTGGAGGTCCCGTTGCGAGACGCGGTGCGAGCACACATCGTCGTTTCCAGTAACACGTTCGTGTCGTTTGCGGTGCCATTCCCGTGTCGTTGCACATCTGGAGCATCGGAGCGATGCAACCCGGTATTCGTAGAAGTGTTCGAGGCCAACGAGATGGCGACACGGTTCTCCCGATCCCGGACAAGAACACCCGCAAGGCCAGACAGCGCCGAACGGCACCTCGGCGCTCGTTACGCGAAGTGGTCCTCCAGGAATATCCCTCAACCCCTGTCACGCCGTCGCTAGGTCGTTGAGGGCCCCGATCCCCAACCCACGACTGCAAACCGTTTGCTAACGAACCTCCCGAGAGCAGACCGCACTCGCTAGCCAGACGGACGGCGACCCACTGAGCTACATACAGGGCAACACGCACCAGCACGCGATAACACCAGGCGGACGGCAACCACCGAACTTCAAAACCGTTGAGGGGCTGAGAAGTCCCTGGTGGGTTCGATTCCCATCCGCCTCCGCAACTCAGATTTGGCGGGAACGGGTCCGCACCGTGCGGCCCGGTACCCTGTGTCGCTGCTGCTATGAGCGAATCGGAACCCACCCTGATCGGCGACATCATTCGCCAACGACGTGCGGAACTCGACCTATCGCCTGCCGAACTGGGCGAAAAGGTCGGCCGTACCGGATCGACTGTGCGGCGCTGGGAGAGGAACGACGCCACTCCTCCGGACTCTGTTTTGGCGGCGCTGGCCACTGCCCTGGAGTTGGACCGCGGGCAGTTGACCGCTCCCGGCCACCCGGCCTCCTCACCGCCTGCGCCGCCCGCCACGACACAGCAAGCTGATACCAAGGCGCAAGAACCAGAG
>JAOTWH010000138.1 GCA_029863035.1 Acidimicrobiia bacterium
CTTCAGATCGACGGGTTAACCAAGAGCTTTCGCGGATTCACCGCGGTCGATGACGTATCGCTGGCAGTCGCCCCCGGAGAGGTGCGCGGCTTGATCGGGTCGAACGGGGCCGGCAAGAGCACACTGCTCCACCTCATCTACGGGAAACTAGAGGCCGACAGCGGTTCGATCAGCTTTGCCGGCTCCGAGGTAACCCGAATGCCGGCTCATCGCCGGGCCCGCCAGGGAATGGGCTTGGTGTTTCAACTCACAAGCGTCTTCGATGAGTTAACAGTCGAAGAGAACCTCATGCTGGGTGCGCTGCCGAAGAAACCTCGTACCAGACTGAGCCTCGACCTTGATGAGGTAGAGCGAATTCTGCGGCTGGTGGAATTGGAGGATGTCCGCCATCGCCACGCCAGCGAGCTGAGTCACGGCCGCCAGCAATGGTTGGAGATCGGAATGGTGCTCCTCGCCAAGCCAAGCCTGCTACTGCTCGACGAGCCAACCTCGGGCATGACCCAGGCAGAGAGCAGGCGCACCGCCAACCTGCTCATCGAGCTGCAGGCCACCAGAGCGACCGAAGCCATCGTCGTGGTGGAGCACAACTTCGAGTTCATCCGGCTGGTGAGCGATCGCGTGACAGTGATGCACCGCGGCCAGGTGTTGGCCGACGGCACCATCGATGAGGTCCAGGGCAACCCCGAGGTGCAGGCGTCGTTCCTGGGGAGGCTGCATTGAACTCCGTGCTCCGAGTAGAGGGACTCAACGCCGGTTACGGGTCCACCACGGTCCTGCGGGACATCACCATCGAAGTGCCGGCCGGAGAAGTCGTGTGCCTGATGGGACTCAACGGCGCCGGCAAGACCACGCTCCTCAAAGCCTTGATGGGCGTGCTTCCCAAAAAGGGCGCTGTCACGTTCGCCGGTGACGACATCACTGGCTGGAAGGGCCATCGCATCTACGACAGCGGCATGGCTTGGGTACCGCAGGAGGATTCGGTCTTCTCTGGTCTCACCGTGGGGGAGCACCTGGCTATCGCTCTGGGTGGCGAGGGCTTGGACCGGGGCATCTCTGCTGCGGCCAAGCTTTTCCCTGTGTTGGGCGATCGGCTCGATCAGCCAGCGCAGACTCTGTCGGGAGGGGAGCGCAAGATGCTTGGCATCGCTCAAGCCATGGTGATCGAGCCCAAGCTCATCCTGATGGACGAGCCAACCGAGGGCGTGGCCCCGGTTGTCGTACAGGAGCTGATACCTGCCATTCGACTTCTCACGGAGGGCTCAGCCGTGATGTTGGTCGAACAGAACATCGACACCGCGCTGGCTCTTGGCACCCACGCATACGTCCTGGAGCGCGGCAGCATCGTCGAGTCTGGGCCGGTCACCGAACTTCACGACAACGGCACGCTCGCCGCCAGGTTGGCGCTATGACCCTCGCTGCCTTCCTCCCCACCGACTCCTTCAACGTGATAGTGCTCATCGCGGTGTTCGTGCTCATCGCGCTTGGCCTCCACTTCACGTTCGGGATGCTGAACATCGTGAACCTGGCTCACGGCGAGTTCATTCTGATTGGGGCGTATGCCGCATTCCAGCTGCAGGAATGGACCGGCAACGTGATACTCGGAATGGTGCTGGCTCCTGTGGTAGCCGGGCTAATCGGGGTCGTGATGGAGCGCGGCATCCTGCGCTTCCTGTACGAGCGTCCCCTGGATTCTCTCCTCGCCACCTTCGGTCTATCCGTCATCATTCGCCAGTTGGTGCAGCTGCGGTACTCAGCCAATCCCAGGACGGTCGACGACCCCATTGGGGGCTCATTCGAGTTGGCGGGCTTCAACGTGCCGTGGTGGCGGCTGATGATCGTTATCGCCACGGTCGCCCTGGTTGTGGCAGTTCTCGCCGTTCTGAACCGCACCGAGTTCGGCTTGCACGCTCGCGCCACTGTGCGCAATCCAGGGCTGGCCGAGACGATGGGCATCAAGGTGGATGTCATGCGAGCGGCGCTCTTCGCCATCGGGTGTGCCCTGGCCGGGCTGGCCGGCGCACTGTTGGCGCCGATCAACACGCTCAACCCGCAGTTCGGTCTGCTGTTCTTGGTCAACTCATTCCTGGTGGTGATCCTCGGCGGCCAGGGCTCGTTCAGGGGGCTGGTGGCGGCAGGGGTGCTCCTGGGTGGATCGCTGGCGATCCTGCAGTTCAACATCTCGACCGTGTTCGCTCAGATCGTGGTCCTCGTCATCGCCATCGTCGGCGTGCGGCTGCGACCGATCCTGTCGGAACAGATCACCACCCGCGGGGACCGCAGACGCTCGGTGGAAGCCTCCGTCTAGTCGTTAGACCAGCTTTCCTCCGGCAGCGCTCACCTCGTCGAGAGCCTTGGCACCGTCTCCCTCGGCGAGATCAACCGAGCGGACTGCAGCAGTCATGAGAGCGACATCAAAACCCTCAGCGATGCCGTCGAGGGCGGTGGCCTTGACGCAGTAGTCGGTGGCCAGGCCAGCCACGACGACTCGCTTAACTCCCCAATCCCGCAGCATCGAGGCCAATTCGGTCGGCATCGTCACCTCGCTTTCGGGGTCCTTCATGAAGAACCCCGAGTAGCCGTCCTCGCCCTTGGTTCCTTTGCGGACTACAGGACCGTCGACCACCAGGTCAGGATGGAACTCGGAGCCCCAAGTGTCTCCGACACAGTGGACCGGCCAGATGCCGCCGTCCTTCTCGAAATGAGGCGTCGACTCTGGGTGCCAATCGGCGGTGTACACCACCTGGGCGCCAGCTGCTTTGGCCTTGGCTATCTCCTCGTTGATGACGGGCACGACCGCGGCGCCATCGTTGACGTAGAGGCCACCCTCGGGGTCTGCGAAGTCGTTCTGGACGTCGACCACGACCAGCGCGGTCTGGGAGTCGTATTGAGCCATGACGCCAAGCATACGGAAAAGCGGGGAACCCCGTCCTCATAGAATCGCGACGATGACAACCGACCGCCTGCAAACGAGCAACGAATACACGGCCAACGTTTTCGGCGACCAGGACGACCACCTGGCCGGGCTGATGGCTGCGGCCGTGGAGGCCGGACTGCCAGACATCGCCGTCGCCGCTGACGTTGGTCGTTTGCTGAAGATCCTCACCTCGATGACGCCGGGCAGGCTGGCGTTGGAGATCGGGACATTGGGCGGGTATTCCGGGATCTGGATCGCCCGCGGCTTGGCTCCCGACGGCGTTCTCATCACACTCGAGCTGGATCCAGCCCACGCCGAGTTCGCCCAGGAGCAATTCGAACAAGCCGGGGTGGCGGAGAAAGTAGACATCAAGGTCGGGCCCGCTCTCGACACACTGGCCGAGCTGGACTTGGCAGCCGGCAGCGTTGACGTCGTGTTCATCGACGCCGACAAAGAGAGCTACTCCGACTACTTCACGGCAGTGAAGCCGCTGATCGCACCAGGCGGGCTGCTGGTGGCAGACAACGTCCTCGGCAGCGCCAGCACCTGGATCGATGACACCAACCATCCCAATATCAAGGCGGTGGACGCCTTCAACAGGTTGGTGGCAGCCGATCCCGATTTCGAAACCGTGGCCGTGCCGCTCCGTTCTGGAGTATTGATCGCCCGCAAGGTGGGCTAGGTCTGGGCCCTTCGTTCTCGGGCCAAGACAACGTAGGACGGGATCAGCCCCACAAGCACAATGGCGTTGATGACCAGGAAGAACGGATCGCGGTCGATGAAGTACACCGCGAACAGCACCAGGACGATGAAGGTGCGGGCCGCGATCGAGAACGGGTAGTACTTGTAGTCCTCGAAGTAGATGGTCATGGCGATGAACGCCGCCAGAGTGATCATGAACATGCCGACCACCCGAGGCATCACGTCCCCGTACTCCTGATTCGACTGGAACAAGTCGAGGAACTGATCGGGGACGATGGCCATCCCAAGACCTCCGAAGGTCAGGTAGCCGACAACGTAGGTGAGCAGGTTCTTCTTAGTTGGCATGGGTGGGCCGGGCAGGATTCTAGAAGAGACGCCTCAACAGGTTCCGCTGCAGATGTCCAGCACGCCTGTGCGGCTTGTGGAAGGTGAACGCCTCAACTTGACGCATCCAATGCACGTCGCGTCCAGGGCGGCTTGTTGATTGGGCTCAGCTGTTGCCGTGGGCTAGGTGAATCGGCTAGTTATCTTTCTTCGACCAGCCTTGGTGCTTGTGGCTCTTGGCCTGGCAATCGCTTCGAAGGGTGCTCTTGGCGTATTCGATGACTGTCCAAGGCCTTGGAATGCGGTGTCCTTGGGTGGGGCGTGGCGACGCTTCTGTGGCGGGAACCTGAGCAGGGTCCATGCGCCGATGATCATCAAGAGGACACCCGCGCCTTGGACACCGGCCGGGGTAGGCGTCGGTATGAAGTCCCAAGCGACCCTGGGCATCACGGCACCAACTAGAAGGAGGAGCAAGCCAGAGGCGACGAACCCCAAGCCCCAACTGGGCAGCCGTGACGCCTTGCGAAGGGGTGATGGTCTGTCTCGAGGCGAGATGACATCGGCCATGATCTGTCCAACCCTCCACCCTGATTGTGGCACTTCGACGGCCCATAGCACAAGAGGATTTCGGCACCCCCGGTCGTGCCAACCCACCTGACCAGGTACTGGAGGTCCGGAATTGGCATCGAATGGAAGGCTCAGGAGCGGGAAGGAGTAGTGCCGTCAGCCCCAGGGCTCGACCTGCCCCGGCTACGGCACACCCCAGCACGTCGTGACGCCTCCGAACGTCCTCACCGCTGACCACATCATTCCCAGGTCCAAGGGAGGCGAGGATGGCCCGCTTCAAGTGCTATGCCGAAGATGCAACGCCCGGCGCTCTGATCGTCCTGGGGCAGAGGTGAGCTACCAAGCCCTCCTACCTGCTGTGGGGACTCCGACGTAGGAAGGCAACCAGCGACGGCTCCACCAGATGAGGTTGAATTCCGTCCACTATGGTGAAATGCATGGTTGCGAATCTCCGAGAGCCGCTCTTGAACCGGAGACCCCTCGGTGCACGGACCGGCCTGGAAGTGTCCGAAGTGGGCATCGGCCTGTGGGCTGTCTCGGGCAGCGAATGGGGTCCTGCGAACGACGAGGCCAGTCTCGACGCGATTGAGGCAGCATTGGAGGTGGGCGTCAACTTCTTCGACACCGCCGACGTGTACGGAGATGGACGCTCCGAGGAGCTTCTCGGTCGGGCGATGGAGGCGCGCCGCGATACGTTCGTTGTAGCGACCAAGATCGGTTGGGTCGACTTTGACCGGCAGGCGGATCGTTCACAGTACGACAGTGTGGACAAGCTCGTGGCCGGTGTAGAGCAGTCGTTGCGCCGCATGGGTACGGACCGTATCGATGTCATCCAGTGTCACGTTGACTACCCCGAACCGAACTCGCCGGTATTCATCGAAGGCTTTCGCAGGCTCAAAGAGGCCGGAACGGTGAGCGCATGGGGGGTCAGCACGAGCGATCCCGACCATCTGCGCCGCTTCAACGCCGACGGCGATTGCGATGTCCTACAAACCGACTACTCGATTCTCAACCGCACCGCTGAGCAGGAGCTCTTCCCGTATTGCCAAGAGCACGGGATTGGTGTGATCGTGCGTGGTCCGCTGGCGATGGGATTGCTGACGGGCAAGTACGCGGCTTCCGACACGTTCCCTGCGGGGGATTTCCGTCGAGCCTGGATCGAGGACCCAGCGCAGCACGAGCAGTTCCTCCGTGACATAGCGGTCGTGGAGGAGTTGCAAGACGTCGTGGCGGACGGCGAGACGATGGCCCAGTTTGCTCTGCGGTTTGTCCGTAGTCATCCAACGGTGAGCACAGTGATACCCGGTGCGCGGAACCGGCGACAAGCCGAGTCCAACTCGTCGGCAGGGCTCAAGGCGTTGCTCTCAGATCAAGAGAGAGAGGCTGTGGATCGTCTGGTCTCCCCATGTGGAGGTCGGAAGATCTGGCCGGCCTAAGGTACGCCAACCAAGACGATCGGGACCCTTTCCCTGCACCGGCTGGTTCGATCGCGTCGAGCGCATATCACCAAGAGGCGAGAAGGACTCTGGGGTCCTAGACCCATCCTCGATCCTGCATTATGAGCGGCTCCTGTCACCGCCACCTCAGGCGAGGTCACGCCCGGCTGTGCCAGTGTCAACGAATGTTCCTAGAGAGCGCGAGCCGATCGCGGCCATTGCACAA
>JAOTWH010000139.1 GCA_029863035.1 Acidimicrobiia bacterium
CGCACGCCGTGCTCGCCTAGTGCCAACCCCGCTGCCGCGTTGAACGCTGCGGCCCAGCTGCCCAGCACCAACAACGTTTCCGCGTTGGGAGCTCCTGTGCTGGTGAGCGATCTAGAAACTAGAAACGAGAAACGAGAAACGGGCTTCGCCTCACTTCAGCAACAGCTGGGCGATGCGGCGCCCGGCGATGGTGAGGCCGACTGTCCCCAAGGCGACCAGGAAGGCAACGTGGCCGACCACGCTCCAGTCGAAGATCCCAAGAGTGAGCGCTCTACACAGCTCCACTCCGTGATAGAGGGGCGAGAACCGAGCAACGGCTTGCAGCCAACCCGGGTAGAGGGAGAGCGGGTAGAAGGTGGCAGAGAAGAGGAAGAGGGGCAGCGTGGCCAGCGTGACCAGGTCGAGGTCCTGCCAGCTCCTCATGTAGGTAGTAGCCGCCATCCCGACGGCAGCGAAGGCGAACCCGATCAGTAGGGCAGCGGGCAGGGCAAGAATGCCCCAGGGCGACGAAATGAGTCCCATCACTGCCATAACAACGATGAACGCGGTCGAGTACAGGCCTCCCCTGATGAGAGACCAGGTGATTTCACCGATGGCGATGTCGCCTGGCCCAATGGGGGTTGCCAGCATGCCGTCGTAGATCTTCCCATACTTGAGCTTGAAGAAGATGTTCATCGTCGACTCGAAGATGGCGCCGTTCATGGCAGACGCCGCCAACAAGGCTGGCGCGGCCCATGCGGCGTAACGCACCGCTGTCGAGCCTATGGAGATGTCGCCCACCAGCTTCTCGATGCCGATGCTGATCGAGAACAGATAGAAGACCGGCTCGAAGAAGCCGCTGAACACGATCAGCCACAGCTGGCGGTACACCCGAAGATTGCGCTCGACGAGGTGGATGGCCCGCCTGCTTCCCAGTCCAAGGGGAGGGAGAACTCTGGTGGCGATGGAGGGTGCGGTCATGTCACCATCCGCTTTCGCAGGAAGTACACGGCGGCGAAGGTGCCGGCGATCATCCAGGCCGCCAAGTAGGCGACGTGGATCAACGGCGACCATGTGGTGTCAATGCCGAGCGCAACACCGCGGGTTAGCTCAACGCCGTGCCACAGAGGCGTGAGCCATGCCACCGGCTCCAGCCAGTTGGGCAGCTGTTCGATTGGGAAGAAGGTGCCGGAGAACAAGAACATAGGGATGATGCCGAAGCGGAACATGGCGGCGATCCCTTGAGCGTCCTGCATGCGGGCCGTCATGGCGGTGATGGGAGGGCCGAATGCCATGCCCGTCAGGATGGCTGGGCCCAATGCCGCGACGCCCGGCACCACATCGACGGCACCGAAGGCAGCCATCACCCCAACGAAGACAGCCAAACTGAATGTGGCGCGAGCCAGCACCCAGCTGAAGTGTCCCAACGTGAGGTCGCGGATGGTGAGTGGGCTGGCCAGCGTTGCCTCGTAACTTCGAACCCACTTGATGCCGGCCATCACAGGGAAGGAGGAATCTCCCGCCGTCGTCTGCATGGCCGTCGCCGCCAGCAGCCCGGGAGCCAGGTATTCGAGATAGGAGAGGTTGTTGATGATCTCTCGTCCCGATCCCTCGTCGACCAGAGTGCCCAGGCCAAGTCCCATCGCTGCCAGATAGAGAACAGGGTTGAGGAATGTCGAGATGACGCTGCCGCGCCACACATGGCGGTAGACCCTGGCCCGGGACTCGAAGTAGCGCAGTGGAGCCGGTGTCGCCATCAGTCGACCAGGGTGCGTCCGGTGAGGTGCAGGAAGACGTCTTCCAGAGTGCTGCGTCGCACCACGATCTGCTCCGGGAGCAATCCCCGCTGATGGATCGCAGCCGCGGCCCCGTCGCCGTCTGGTGTGTAGAGGAGGACCCGATCTGGCAGCACTTCGGTGCGCGACGCTAGGCCGTCGAGTTTGCCAAGAGCGGCCTCTTGTTCGCCGATGGCGAAGCGCAGCTCAACCACCTCTTTGGTGGAGTGTTCCGCTATCAGTTGCAGGGGAGAGCCCTCTGCCACGATCTTTCCCTTGTCCATAACCACCAGCCGGTCGCACAGTTGCTCGGCCTCGTCCATGTAGTGGGTGGTGATGATCAAGGTTGCGCCCTGCTGTTTGAGGCGATACAAGCGATCCCATAGGGCGTGGCGAGCCTGTGGGTCGAGGCCGGTGGTTGGCTCGTCGAGGATGACCACCTCCGGCTGGTTGATGAGGGCTCGGGCGATGATCAGCCGCCGCTTCATGCCCCCAGACAGCGCCGTCACTTTGTCCTTGGCGCGATCGGTGAGCTGCGCGAAATCGAGCAGTTCGTCGATCCGCTCCGATATGACGGCGCGTGGGATGTCGAAGTACCGGCCGTAGACCATGAGGTTCTCGGCCACGGGCAGCTCCTCGTCGAGGTTGCTCTCTTGTGGCACCACGCCGAGGCGAGCCCTGATGGCAGCACCGTCGCGGTCGGGGTCCATCCCGAGCACCGAAAGCGTCCCCGAGGTGAGTGGTGAGACTGCCCCGATCATCTTCATGGTCGAGCTCTTGCCAGCTCCATTGGGTCCCAGGAAGCCAAAGGCCTCGCCGGGACGCACCTCGAAGTCGACCCCGGCGACAGCTACCAGGTCACCGAAGCTCTTGGTTAGGTCGCGTGCAACTACCAACGGTTCTGACATGGGAAGTTGAGATTACTGGCCATCTTCCCTTCTCCCGCTTGGGGGTGGGCCCCCCGAGCGAAACGAGAAACGAGAAACGAGGCACTGATTTCGGTCTTACTCTTCCTCGATGGCTCAGATAGTCACCCGCTTCATTCAGGCCGCCACCCTGCGCCGTGACGCCTTTCTGTGGATGTACTTCGAAGGCCAGGCCACCGGCGATGCCGTTGTGCTTGTCACCATCACGGCTCTTGTGTTGCCGGCGGCAGTGTTCGGCAAGCTCGATGTTGGCATCTATGTCGCGGCCGTCATCAGCTCGCTGTTCGCCTGGCTCATCGTCTCTGCCTTGGTGTGGGCGGCGGCCAAGTGGATATTCGAAGGCCACGGCGAGTACGCCGGGGTACTGCGGGTAGTGGGCTTTGCATTCCCCACCCTGTTGTTATTGCTGGTGACCCTTCCCGTTCTGGGTGGCCTGCTCGGTTTGGCGGTGGGTTCGCTGTGGTTCGTTGCCGTGATCGCCGCCGGCCTTCAGGTTGTGATGGAGATGCCTCAGGACCGGGCATGGGGTGCGGCATTGGCTGGCTTCGCCGGCTGGCTGATTCTGCAGGAGATCGGGTTCGGAAGACTCCTTCTATAGCGCCATGCCGGTCTATCGAATCGACTTCTCTTACGACGGAACCAAGTTCCACGGCTACGCCCGCCAAGACAACGCCCGGACCGTGCAGGGGGAGCTGGAGGCCGCTCTCGGCAAGATCTTGGCGCGGCGCGATCGCCCACCCACCTCGGTGGCTGGGCGTACGGATGCCGGCACCCACGCCCGCCATCAGGTGGCAAGCCTGGCGTGGCTCGAGCCCATCGATACGGCCAGCCTGGCAAAGAGCCTCAACACGATCCTCGGGCCAGAGGTGTCAGTCAGCTCGGTCACCGAGGCCGACGGGGATTTCGACGCCCGATACTCGGCCAAGTCCCGCACTTATCGATATCGAATCCTCGATACAGCTCACGCCGACCCGTTCCGGGCTCGTTACGTCTGGCATATCGACAAGGCTCTCGATATCGATGCCATGAACTCGGTGCTCAAACCATTGATCGGGCCTCACGACTTTGCCTCTTTCTGTCGCGACAGGCTGGCCAGGGGTACCGATCGCGAGATCCACTCGGCGCGATGGTCGCGCCGCGAAGACGAATTGGAGCTCGAGATCACGGCGCGAGCCTTCTGCCACCAGATGGTCCGCTCCATCGTTGCTGTGTGTGTTGAAGCGGGCCGAGGCCGGCTCGCTGCGGCCGATGTGGAGGCAATGCTGGAGGCACGAGATCGCACCCACGGCAAGGGCGTTGCCCCGGCACACGGCCTCACACTGTGGAGCGTCGACTACTGAAGGTCGGACGGGCGTGGTATCATGGCGTCCGCTCCCGATCCCGGGGGCGTCTTCGTGGAGTACCTGTGAAGCGTCACAACACCTTTTCGCCCAAAGCCGCCGACATCGAGCGCGAGTGGTGGCTAGTAGATGCCACCGACTTGCCGCTTGGTCGTTTGGCGTCAGAAACGGCTCGCCTCATCATGGGAAAGCACCGGCCGACATACGCACCTCATGTCGACTGTGGCGACCATGTGGTCGTGATCAACGCCGAGAAGGTTGGGGTCACTGGCAAGAAGGAAACCGACAAGATGTATTACCGCCACTCGAACTACCCCGGGGGTCTCACCACCGAGAGCCTCGAGCAGGTTCGGGCTCGCAAGCCGGAGATGATCATCGAGCAGGCGGTTAGGGGGATGCTTCCCAAGAACCGCCTGGGGCGCAAAATGGCGCTGAAGCTGAAGGTTTACGCGGGCCCAGACCATCCCCACACCGGCCAGGGACCCAAACCCCTCGACCTCAACCTCAGGAAGGTGAACACCTAATGGGAGACCCAGTCGCCATAGCTACCGGCAGGCGCAAGGAATCAAGAGCACGGGTTCGCCTCTACGAGGGCAGCGGAACTTTCCAACTCAACGGGCGCGCTTTGGAGGGTTACTTCCCCTCGATGGCACATCGCATCCGCGTGCTGGAGCCCATTCGCTCGGTCGGCCTAGAAGGTCGCTACGACGTCAGGGCCAAGCTCGAAGGCGGCGGCGTTAACGGCCAGGCCGATGCACTTCGACTCGGCATCGCCCGCGCGCTGGTCGAGATCAATCCCGAGCTGCGTCAGACCCTTAAGAAGGGCGGATTTCTCACCCGCGACTCTCGCAAAGTGGAGCGCAAGAAGTACGGGCTCCGCAAGGCCAGGCGGGCGCCCCAGTACACCAAGCGTTAGACACGCCATGCTGGAAGAAGGGCGGAGGCTCTTCGGCACAGACGGTGTCCGCGGCAAGGCCAACACCGAGCTAACACCAGAGTTCGTTATGGACCTCGGCAGAGCCGCGGCCGACGGAATCACAGGTCAGGTTCTAGTGGGCCGCGACACCAGACGGTCCGGTCCAATGCTGTCGGAGGCCCTCATGTCCGGCCTGCAATCGGGCGGCATCGACACTGTCGACGTCGGAATCATCCCCACCGGTGCGGTTTCGTATCTGGGGAGGTCGACGGCTACTTCGTATTCAGCAGTCATCAGCGCGTCGCATAATCCGGCCGACGACAACGGCGTCAAGTTCTTCGGTGCCGACGGTTCCAAACTGTCGGACGAGCGAGAGGACATGATCGAGACCAGGTTGCGCCAGGGTGCCCCCTGGAAGGCAGCGCGAGGAGCGTCGGTCGGAATTCACCAGGTGATGGCCGATGGCCTCGACCGCTATGTCGACTACCTGGCCACAACCATGCCATACACCTTGGTGGGCGTCGAGATCGCGCTCGACTGCGCTAATGGGTCGGCGTTCATGGCAGCCCCCAGGCTGTTCGAGAAACTGAAGGCGACGGTCGATGTGCATTTCGACGCTCCCGATGGCCTCAATATCAACGACCGTTGCGGCGCAACTCACCCGGAGGCCCTAGCCCGTTTGGCCGACGGGAAGCTGGGCCTGGCTTTCGACGGTGACGCCGACCGGCTCATCGCGATCGACGAGGCCGGGATACCGGCGAATGGCGACGTGTTGATGGCCATCATGGCTCGCCACCTCAAGGAAAAGGGCGAGCTGGCTGGCAACACCGTGGTTGCCACCAAGATGTCCAACCTCGGCTTTCGTCGCGCCATGGAAGATCTCGATATCGATGTATTGGAGGCCGAGATAGGCGACCGCTACGTGTTGGAGGCGATGCGGGCGGAACGGTTGTCGCTGGGAGGCGAGCAGTCCGGTCACATGATCTTCGAGGACCGGACCACCGGAGACGGCCTGGTTACGGCGTTGCGGCTCTTGGAGGTCGTTGCCGCCACGGGTCTGCCGCTCACCGAGCTGAGAACGATCATGACCGAGTATCCCCAAGTGCTGCGCAACGTCACGGTGCCCGACAGGGCGGCCCTCGAGGGGGCGGATGCGCTGTGGAGCGCCGTTGAAGACGCCTCCGCCGAGCTCG
>JAOTWH010000140.1 GCA_029863035.1 Acidimicrobiia bacterium
GTCGGCCGTAGCGCCGGCGACAACCTCAAAGGTCACCGGAAGACGAGCCAACGTCACCGCAGCTGTGGTGTCTGAATTGAGCCGATCCGCCAGGTACCTGGCGCCCACCACGAATCCGAGCAAAACCAGCACTCCCACCAAGATGGCGCCGAGGGCGATGAACGGTTGGGGAGGTTGGCGAGTGGGGCGAGGGTTCTCTTCCCGCAGTTGGAGACTCATGAAGCAGTATCCAAATAGTCCTGCAGCAAGACAGCAGCGGCCACCTTGTCTCGCATGTCTCTCCGATCCTGGCGGCTCAACCCACCTTCCAACAGTGCCCGTTCAGCGACCACGCTACTGAACTGCTCGTTCTGGTAGTTCACACTCAAGCCGGTTATCTGAGCGACCTCGTCGCCGAACTGGCGGGCAGCGCGAGCTGATGGGCCTTCGTCGCCCGACAGCGAAACCGGTAGCCCCACCACCACCTCCTCGATGTCCTCGGCCACAACGATGTCGGCCAATACCGCTGCCAAGTCGTCTTTGGTGAGGTCGATGACCGAGTGGGGTTGAGCGATCATCCGCAGTTGGTCCGACAGGGCGACACCGACGCGCCGTTCGCCGTAGTCGAGGCCGAGTACCCGTCCTATGTTCGCTCCAAGGCTGCCACCGCATCGCGTCGAGCCACATCGAGCGCCGCGTCCAGGTTCGACCCATTGGGGCCGCCCGCTTGAGCCAGCTCGGGGTCCTTGCTGCCGCCGCCGCCCAGCTCCGCACCCGCCAGCGTGACGATTTCGCCGGCGGACAATCCCTTGGCAACAAGATCCGGTGAGACCACAGCCACCAGGCTGCCCTTGCCACCGAGGCTCGAACCGACGATGGCGACGCCTGTGCCAAGCCGTTCCCTGATCTGAAGCACCAAAGATCTGAGCCCGTCTGGCGTCAGTTCGACCACCGACGCCACCAGCAGCTTGGCATCGCCGTGGGCCTCGGCCTCCTCGAGCAACGAAGAGGCCGCCGCCGCGGAGTCGCGGTCCTCGAAGGCTGCGAGTCTCGCCTCTTGTTCCTTCGACCGTTGGGCCAGCGACCTGGCGGCATCACCCACACCGTCGAGCGGAGATCTAAGAGTCGACGCGATATCACGCAGCTGCCCCCTCCACTCGAGGGCCTTCTCGTAGGCGTCAGAACCGCTGAGCGCCTCGACCCGACGGATGTTGGATCCGATCGATCCCTCGCTCACCACCAGGACCGGACCGATCTGGCCAGCACTGCGAACGTGTGTCCCGCCACAGAACTCCCGGGAGAAGTCGCCGACCTCGACCACCCGGACCCGCTCGCCGTACTTGTCGCCAAAGAAGGCCAATGCGCCAAGCTTCTCCGCCTCCTCCTTGGTGGTCTCAAACGCGTGCACGGTGGCGTTGTCGACGATGCGTTGATTGGCCACCCGTTCCACCTCCAGGAGGTCTTCGTCGTTGACAGCCGAGTGATGGCTGAAGTCGAAGCGGAAGCGACCCGATTCGACCAACGAACCTGCCTGCTGAACATGGTGGCCCAGAACCTCGCGCAGGGCCCAGTGGAGCACGTGGGTACCAGTGTGGCTCTTGGAGATGCGCTCTCTCCTCGCCGTGTCGACGTTGGCCGTTGCGTCTTGCCCTACTCCCACCCAGCCTGATATCACCTTGGCGCGGTGCCCCTCAACACCCGCAAGCGGGAACTGAGTATCGGTCACCGTCAGTGTCCCCGTCTCGGTCGAGATCGTCCCGATGTCGCCCACCTGGCCTCCAGATTCCGCATAGAAGGGCGTTCGATCCATGAACACCTCTACAACTTGGCCTTCTTCCACCCGCTCGGCAAGCGAACCGTTCATAACCAGGCTCAGGATGCGCCCCGTTGCCTGGTCCAGGTCGTACCCAAGGAATTCAGACGGTTCAACGTCGCCAAGCAGGCTCCGGTACTCCCCCGCTTGATCAGAAGCGTCCCCGCCCTTCCAGGCGGCTCGGGCGCGTTGTTGTTGCTCCGTCATAAGAGCACCGAAGCGGTCGAGGTCCACCACCTTGCCGCGTTCGGTCACCAGCTCGGTGGTCAGCTCGATCGGAAAGCCATACGTGTCATGGAGTTGAAATGCCGTATCGCCAGACAGCGGGGCATCGTCTTTCAGTTGCTTCAGCTCGTCTTCCAACAGTGAGGTACCAGTGCTCAACGTGCGGCGGAACGCCCATTCTTCTCGTTCCGCGGTCTCAGATACGAAGTCGGCCTGGGCCGCGAGGTTCGGGTATGCGGCGCGCATCACCTCGATCGTGCCCGCCACCAACGACGGTGTCACCACCTCCTCCGCCCCCAACGACCAAGCATGGCGCACGGCGCGGCGCAGAATGCGCCGCAGCACATAACCACGGCCTTGGTTGGAAGGCACCACGCCATCACCGATGAGGAAGGCCATGGCTCTGGCGTGGTCTGCCAGGATCCGCAGCGAAACGTCAGCCTGATGACTCGACCCCAGCACCACCCCGGTGGCTCGCTCGCCTGCCGCGATGATCGGCCTCACTACGTCTGTCTCGAACGCAGATGGAACGTCCTGCAGCACCATCGCCAAACGCTCCAGTCCTGCCCCGGTGTCGATGTTGCGGGCCGGTAGGTCGCCCACTACGTGATAGGGCTCGTCCTGGATGTTCTGCATGAAAACCAGATTCCAGATCTCGACGAATCGATCCGGACTCCCCCCGATGGGTCCCCCGCCCTCGCCTTTGTCCGCACCCAGGTCGACGAAGATCTCCGAAGAGGGACCGCATGGCCCGGCCACACCCATCTGCCAGAAGTTGTCCTGGCCGCCTCGCTGGACTCGATCAGCAGGAACACCGACTTGGTCGATCCATATCTGTTCCGCCTCGTCGTCTGTGTCGTGGACCGTGTACCACAACCGATCCGGCTCGAGGTTGAGTCGCTCGGTAACGAACTCGTAAGCCAGAGGGATGGCGCGCTCTTTGAAGTAATCGCCAAAGCTGAAGTTGCCCAGCATCTCGAAGAACGTGAAGTGGTAGGTGGTGGTGCCCACCACATCGATGTCTTCGGTGCGGAAGCATTTCTGTACCGACGCTGCTCGCAGGTAGGGCGGCACCTCGTCACCCAGCAGGTACGGCTTGAACTGCACCATGCCTGCGTTGGTGAGCAGCAGCGTCGGGTCGACCGGTATCAACGAAGAGCTAGGCACCACGGTGTGGTCCCGCTGTTCGAAGAAGCCGAGGAACTCTCGCCTTATGGAATCTGAATCCATGGGCGACGGAGGTTAGTGGGGGGTCCTTTGCCGGTTCGCGGGCTGTAGAGCCCGGGCGGCTGCCGAAAAGACGTCCGATGTCACCAGCGCCCCGGCGCGCCGGAGTCCGGCTGGGCTGAGCCGTTCCCTCATCAAGACGGCCTTCGAGATAACCCACGCCCCGCCTCCGATGGCGGTAGCCAGTCCCAGTACGAACCATCTGATCCTCAACAACATGGGCCGACCCTACCTGGTGCCGCGGCGGGGAGGTTTGCCGAGTCGCCTATCGGCCGCCTCGACCTTTTCGGCGGTTTCGACCTCGTATCCCCTTCGAACCGGGCGATAGAGGATGTCCTTTGCTGCCTCGTCAGGGAGGTACTGCTGTGCCACGACCCCCTCCGGATCGTCATGGGGGTAGGCGTACCCCACCCCGTCGCCCATGGCCTGCTGCCCACTGTGGGGAGCGGAACGAAGGTGAGGGGGAACCTGCGCCGAACTGGTCTCGGCCACCGCCTGGCGAGCCGAGCCGATGGACGCCTTCACCGAGTCCGATTTGGGGGCAGCAGCCAGGTAGATGGCGGCCTGGGTGAGTGCGAAGCTGGCCTCCGGAAGACCGACATAGGCCAAAGCTCGGGCTGCGTCGACCGCCACACCGAGCGCTGCGGGGTCGGCTAGTCCAATGTCCTCCGAAGCCAGGACGATCATTCGTCTCACAATGAACTCCGGGTCCTCCCCCGCCTCCAGCATCGTGTGCAGCCAATAGAGAGCACCATCGACGTCGCTTCCACGCACGCTCTTGATGAACGCCGATATGACGTCGTAGTGCTGGTCTCCCTTCTTGTCGTAGCGGATGATCCTTCGTTGCAGCGCTTCTTCGATGTGCGCAGGCTCTATCGCATCGCCGCTCGCCAGGGCGGCGGCCACTTCAAGCGCGTTGTACGCCAGACGAACATCGCCACCCACTCTTTCGGCCAAGGCGGACTTCGCCTCGCCGTCCATCACCACTCTCCCGTCGAACCCTTGGGGTGACGAGAGGGCACGATCGATGAGTTGGCTGATGCTGTCGGGTTGCAGCGGCTCGAGCCGAAACAGCGTGCAACGGCTGAGCAGCGGGGAGTTGACCTCGAAGAACGGGTTCTCGGTGGTGGCACCAACCAGAACAACGATGCCGTCTTCCACCCCAGGAAGTAGTGCATCCTGCTGCGCTTTGGTGAACCGGTGGATCTCATCGAGGAACAGCACCGTCCTCACCCCGCTCTCCCCCAACCGTCCGGCGGCGGCCGTCAACACCTCTCGCACGTCTTTCACACCTGCGGATGTTGCCGAAAGTGCGACGAACTTGGCCTCCGTCTCTTTCGCCACCAGCCGGGCCAGGGTCGTCTTGCCCGATCCCGGCGGTCCCCACATGATCATCGACAGCGGCCGATCCGATTCAGCAAGCGAGCGAAACGCGGCCCCGGGACCGAGCAGATGTTCTTGTCCTACCACCTCGTCGAGTCCCGCCGGCCGCATGCGAGCAGCTAGTGGCGCTGCCGAGGCTCGTCGGTCCGCTCGCTCATCGGACCACAGGTCGTCCACTAGCCCTCTTCGTTCAGAGCGGCACGAACCTCGGGCCTGAGGTCGATGCCCAGCTCGGCCAGTTGCTCATCATCTACCGGCGTCGGCGAGCCGGTCATGGGGTCCACGCCGCTTTGGGTCTTGGGGAACGGCATGACCTCACGAATGTTCTCCTCACCCTGCAGGATGGCCACCAATCGGTCCATCCCAACCGCGAATCCGGCATGGGGAGGCGTTCCATAGCGCAGCGCTCTCACGAACCAACCGAAACGCGCCTCGGCCTCGTCGCCTGAGATGCCGAGAACTTCGAACACTTTGGCTTGAGTATCGGCGTCGTGAATACGGACGCTGCCGGAACCCAGCTCCGAGCCGTTCACCACCAGGTCGTAGGACTTCGATATGGCATTGGCGGGGTCCGATGCCATCTGCTCCACGTCAACCGGAGCGGTAAAGGGGTGGTGGGCCGGCACCAGTGACCCGTCCGCCGTCGTCTCGAAGACCGGGAAGTCGATTATCCAGAGGAAGTTCAGCTCGTCATGACCGTCCGGCTGGCCGTACTGAAGTCGAAGTTCCCCCAGCACGTTGGCAACCACCGCCGGGGCGTCTGCGACGATCAGCAGCAGCTCTCCGGTGCTGGCCGACAGGGAGCCCGTGATATCGCTCAGCTCGGTGTCGCTTAAGAACTTGGCGACTGGTGAGCGGAGCGTTCCGTCGTCTTCCACCACCATCCATACCAGGCCCTTGGCTCCCAGCTCCTGCGCTTGGGCGACCACTTGGTCAAGCGCACTTCGACTCAGCTCCCCCTGGTTGCCGGCGTTGATGCCTTTGATAACCCCTCCGTCTGCCAGCACACCAGAGAACGCGTTGAACTCGGTGGCTCCGAACACCACAGACAGATCGACCAGCTCCATACCGAATCGAAGGTCGGGCTTGTCCGTCCCGAATCTCGCCATGGCTTCGGCGTAGGTCATCTTGGGTAGCGGCAGGGCGGGCGCCACACCGCGCACCGCCTCGACCGCTTTTGCCACCGCGGTCTCTATGGCGTGGTGGACGTCGTCTTGGCCCCAGAAGGCCCCCTCGACATCGAGCTGGGTGAACTCGATCTGGCGGTCGGCCCTGGTGTCCTCGTCGCGATAGCAGCGGGCGATCTGGTAGTAGCGGTCGACGCCGGCAACCATCAGCAGCTGCTTGAAGAGCTGAGGAGACTGCGGCAGCGCATAGAAACTGCCTTTGCGCAGGCGGCTCGGCACCAACAGGTCGCGGGCACCTTCTGGCGTGGATCGGATGAGCGTCGGGGTCTCCACCTC
>JAOTWH010000141.1 GCA_029863035.1 Acidimicrobiia bacterium
TGACCGGCCAATCGCTGGCGTAGCTCAGTTGGTAGAGCAGCCGCCTTGTAAGCGGCAGGTCGGGGGTTCGATTCCCTCCGCCAGCTCCGTAACTTTGCTCTGCGACTCGGCCTCGGGTTGCAGTGTGACGTCGGAGGACCGATCGCAGAGCGGCTGCCGCTCTCGCTGGAGCCATGGCGTGGCTCGGGCGAAGCCCTCGCCTTGACCCGACCACCTTTTGCTTCTTGACTTCTCCCGCTTGCGGGGGAAGTACTCGAGCGAAGCGAGGGGGATGGGGGAGCGGACCCTCCGTGAACTTGGTAGCGCGTTGGAAGTGCTGCACATCCGCTCCCCCTCCGACCTCGGCCTACGGCCTCGGCCACCTACAACCGGAGCGCCGCCAAAGGCGGCTCGGAAGAGAGCGACAGTCGAGGCCGAGAAGGCCTCGACCGAGCCCGACCAAATACCCCCACCCTTCGGGCGGTGGAGGGAGAGGTAGCGCGTTGGAAGTGCTGCACATCCGCTCCCCCTCCGACCTCGGCCTACGGCCTCGGCCACCTCCCCCACCCTTCGGGCGGTGGAGGGAGAGGTAGCGCGTTGGAAGTGCTGCACATCCGCTCCCCCTCCGACCTCGGCCTACGGCCTCGGCCACCTCCCCCACCCTTCGGGCGGTGGAGGGAGCCGCGAAATCCACCTTTGTCGAAGGGGTCACCCATACGCTGCGCGCATGTTGGTGAGACGCGACACCCAAGTGCTCGATTTCGAGCGTGAATGGTGGAAATATCCGGGTCCCAAGGATCGGGCCATCCGCGAGTACCTCGGTATCAGCTCCACCCGCTACTACCAGATACTTCGCAGGCTCATGGACGATCCCGCCGCGGTCGAACATGATCCGATGACCATTCGTCGGCTGCGACGAGTTCGTCAGGACGCCAAGCGCAAGGCCCAAGAGCGTCTCGGCGCCAGTCCTAGTTAGTCACATGGATACCGGGTTCTCCCCATGACGTCCCCCCCTGGCGACGCACTACGACGGATCGGGTTGGCCAGCTGGAGCCTGCTGGGAACCATCTTGCTGTTGTCCGTGGTCGTGTGGGGCATCATCCAGGTGTCCAACCTGATCCCGGCTGTGGTGCTGGCGGTTGCCGTCATCTACGTTCTCAACCCGGTTGTGTCGCGGTTACAGGGGTGGGGGGTGCCCCGGCTCTTGGGTTCCTGTCTGTCATACATCGCGTTGTTGGGAGTGCTGGTGCTGGTCGGTTTCCTGGCGTTCCCCAGCATCGGGGATCAGGCTCGCCAATTAGGTGACGACTTCCCTGAGATCTACGAGGACCTTGCGTCGGATGCGGAACGGTGGGCAGACAACGTCGGCTTCAGCGTGGACGTTCCCAACTACGACGAGTTGCGCGACTCGATCGACGAGGCAACCAACGACGGGGGAGTTCTTTCGTTCAACCGTCTCGGTGACTACACGCTCGGAGTCCTCGAGTTCTTGTTGCTTTTGATACTGGCGCCGGTGCTCGCTTTCTACATTCTCTTGGATCTACCGAAGATGCGTGAACACGCCAGGGGCCTTGTGCCATCTCAGCACAGGGAGGAAGCGGTTTTCGTCAGCAAGCAGCTGGGCACCGCCATCGGAGGATTCCTGCGCGGTCAGCTCTTGGTGGCACTCATCGTTGGCGTCATGACCAGCGTTGGTTTCTGGGCGGTCGGACTCGAGTTCTGGCTGCTGATTGGGATGATCGCCGGCTTCCTCAACATCATCCCGTTCGTGGGGCCGTGGGTGGGTGGCGGTCTTGGGGTTCTGGTAGCTCTGGCCACCGCCGATCCTCAAACGGCCCTCTGGGCGGCGATCGTGGCCGCTGGAGTCCAGCAAGTCGACAACCACTTCATCAGCCCCAACGTGCTTCGTTTCACAGTGCGGCTCCATCCGGCAACCATCATCTTGGTACTTCTGGTGGGCGGCACGCTTGGAGGCCTGCTCGGGGTGTTGTTGGCTGTTCCGGTGATGGCGTCCATCAAGATCATCTCCGGCCACATGTGGAGAACCAGGGTGCTCGGTGAGTCTTGGGAAGAGGCAAGCGAAGCTCTCATCGAAGAGCATCCGACTGGTGAGATGCCTTTGATCAAGATGCGTAACGTTGCGGACTCTGATGGTGCGCAGGCCGACGAGATGGAGGACAAGTGACTGAAGAGCTGGCAGCGACCGACGCCTATCTGCGCCAGGCGCAGTGTTCGGCAATTGCCCACCACGACGAAGGCCTGGAGCTCGACCGCACTGTGTTCTATTCACGGGGTGGCGGCCAGCCGGGCGACATCGGGAAGCTGGAGTGGGCCGACGGCAGTGTTGGGGTCACCGACACGTTCAAGAAGAACGGCGTCGTACTGCATCAACTCGGTGGCGATCCACCGCCGGTCGGGACCGAGCTAACGGGCACCATCGACTGGGAGCGGCGCCACATCTTGATGCGCACCCACACCGCGCTCCACGTTCTCAGCGCCATCATCTTCAAGGAATTCGACGCCAAGGTCACCGGCGGCAACATGGAACCAGGCTCCGCCCGGATGGATTTCGAGTTGGACTCGATCTCCGTCGAGTTCGGTCAACAGGTCGAGCAGCGGCTCAACGAGGAGTTGGCCAAAGGTCACGAAGTCAACGTGCTCTTCATGGCGCGATCGGAGGCTCTGCAGGATCCTGATCTCATTCGCACCAAGGTGAACCTGATCCCGGAGACGGTCGATCCCATCCGGGTCATCGATATCGGCGACATCGACCGTCAAGCCGACGGCGGCACCCACGTTGCCAACACCTCAGAGGTGGGCGCGGTTGAAGTGGTGAAGACCGAGTCCAAGGGCAAAGCCAACAAGCGCATCAAGATCGCGCTGATCGACTGATTCTCTTCCTTTCCCCCGCTTCGCGGGAGAAGGGAAGATCTGACCTACTCCGGTCCTGCGGCCACCACGGGCGCATCCACTCGTAGGCTTGGCTGTCATGGACGCACACGATGCGGCCCGCCGCACCCGCCAGGAGTTCGCTGCCGCTTACCGTCCCTACGTGGTCGCTCGTCTCGCTGAGTTGGGTATCGAAACCCCCGCCAGCCTCGACGCGGCATTGTCAAAGGGGGAGCGCTGGCTGGCTGACGAGCTAGCTGCCTTTATAGAGACGCCCTTCCTTGACCAACGCCGCTCGCCGTTGGAGATCTTTCAGGAGGCGATGAAGTTCCCGACCCAGGCGCTGGCGGAGGGCGGCATCGAACCGCCGCGGCGCGATGCCGGTGCCATCGCTGCGCTGCCAGGCGATGAGTACGACCTGGCGCCGGCCTCTTCCCGCGCACTTGGTGAAGCGGCTTGGCAGGCGCATCTGGCGTGGGGCGCTCACAAGGCCAAGGCGTTCGTTACCGACGTGAAGGTGGGTTGGCTGGGGTCGAACCTGATGGATCGGTCTCAGATCGAGCCCATCGTGAAAGGAGCATCGCTTCACCTCGAGCGTTGGGCGAATCAGGAAGATGTCGATGCCGCGCTGGCGGTAAAACCCCCGGTGATGGCGATCGTCGATCTGGAGCATCCTGCGGCAGACGCCGCGATAGTTGCTCTTGCTGCTGGGAAGGTGAAGACGGTCGCCTACGGCCCTCATGTTGATGACGTGGCGATGATGCGGGCCCGGTCCCTCGGTGCGGACGAGGTCCATGCTCGATCCCGGTTCTTCCGCCAGCTTTCCAGTTCTCTTCCGAGACTGACCTAAGAGAGGCGGAGCCAGCGAAAGCCGAACGGCGAGAGTGAGATCTTGACCGAGCCGTGCTCGATCGGGAGCCGATCCCCGCTCAACAAGTCGGTGGCCACCGATCCCGAGACAGCCGCTGAGATCTGCTGTTGTGTGCCGGAGAAGTCGGCCGCTACCAATATCTCCTCATCCCCATGCCGCAGGTAGGCGAAAACGCCGGTGTGACCTGTTTCGACCAATTCGAGCGCACCGACGCCTAACACGGGATGGCGTTTTCTCTCTGCCACCAGGTTGCGCACCCAACCCAACAACGACCCAGCATCTCCGTCTTGGTTGGCGACGTTGACGTCGTCCGCGCCGTAGCCGGGCCTGCTGACTACCGGAAGAAAGAGCAGATCCGGACTCGCAGTGGAGAAACCGGCCGTTGGCCCGTCCGACCACTGCATTGGGGTCCGCAGGCCATCGCGGTCAGAGAGGTTGGTGTCGTCGCCCATCCCGATCTCGTCTCCGTAGTACAGGTAGGGACTTCCGGGCAGCGACATCGTGAGCCCCAGTAGGAGTTGGATCTTGCGGCGGTCGCCATCGAGCAGCGGAGCCAGTCTGCGTCGGATGTTGCGGTTACCCCGCATGGCCGGTTCGGGTGCGTACTCCTGCCACATGTAGTCATGTTCTTCGGGTGTCAGCAGCTCGATCAACAGTTCGTCATGGTTGCGCAAGAACGTCCCCCACTGAGCTCCAAGTGGGATGGCGGGAGTGTCGGTGAGACTGCGCCGAAGGCTGGCGGCGTCGGCCTGCTTGAGGCTCATGAATAGGTCGCTGGCGAGCGGGAAGTGGAAGGCCATGTGGCACTCATCGCCGTCGCCGAAGTAGTCGACCATTTGGC
Source organism: Acidimicrobiia bacterium (assembly GCA_029863035.1). The sequence continues at coordinate 4,581 of JAOTWH010000141.1, forward strand.
GGGGATGCGCGTAGGCCTCGGCCAACAGCATTGCATCCGGGAACTCCGAGTCGAGCATGGCTCGTATCCGCTTGATGAACTCATGTGTCTCGGGGAGATTCTCGCAATCGGTGCCCTCTCGTTCGAACAGGGTCGGTATGGCGTCGAGTCGCAACCCGTCGAAGCCGAGCGACAACCAGAAACGAACGGTGTCGATCATCTCCTCCTGCACCTGCGGGTTGTCGTAGTTGAGGTCGGGCTGGTGTCGGAAGAAGCGATGCCAGTAGTAGGCGCCCGCCTGCTCGTCCCATTCCCAGTTCGAATCTTCGGCGTCAACGAAGATGACGCGGACATCCGAGTATTTGCTGTCAGTGTCGCTCCACACAAACCAATCGCGCTTGGGCGAGTTCGGGTCGCGGCGGGCCTCCTGGAACCACGGATGGGCGTCACTGGTGTGGTTGAGGGGGATGTCTCCGATGATCCGCATTCCCCGGGCGTGGACCTCTTCGGTCAGGCGCTTGGCATCTTCCAGCGTGCCGAACTCGGCCAAGACGTCGCGGAAGTCCGACACGTCGTACCCACCGTCTAGCAAGGGAGATTTCATGAACGGCATGATCCAGATACAACCGACGCCGAGGTCCTTGACGTAATCGAGCTTGTCGATGACGCCCTGAAGATCGCCGACGCCATCGCCATTCGAATCGAAGAACGATCGAACGGAGATCTCATAGAAAACAGCCGTGCGGTACCAAGGTTCCGACATCGGCCGCACGCTAACCCCCAAAACGCCAGGGGGAGCTTCGTTGCAGTCGCGGTAGGCGTTGAGCGCCATACTGGCCCGATGGAGCGACAAGTTGACCTTGAGGCGTATCAGGCGGTCCTGTTCGACCTCGACGGGGTCATCACCGACACCGCATCGTTACACGCGGCGGCGTGGAAGGCAATGTTCGACGGTTTTCTTGACAAGCACGCCGAACGGCTCGGTGTGCCGCCAACCCCGTTCTCGATCGACGAGGACTATCGACGATTCGTTGACGGCAAGCCCCGCTACGACGGAGTCCGGACCTTCCTCAAGAGCCGGGGCATCGAGTTGCCGGAAGGATCGTCGGACGACCCTCCAGACACATTGACCGTACGGGGTTTGGGCAACCGCAAGAACGAGTTGATAGTTCGGCTGATCGAGGAAGAAGGCGTTGCCACCTACCCCGGCTCGCTGGCACTGGTGCATTGGCTGCGCGGCCAAGAGATCCCGATGGCCATCGTCTCATCGAGCGCCAACGCTCGGGCTGCTCTCGATTCGGCGGCGATCACAGCGTTGTTCGATGTGATAGTCGACGGCGTGGTAGCCGCCGAGTTGAAGCTGCCTGGCAAGCCTGCCCCCGATGCATTTCTGTTGGCGGCGGAGCGGTTGGGTGTTCCCCCATCCGAGACCGTTGTGATCGAGGACGCTCTGGTTGGTGTTGCCGCCGGTGAGGCTGGCGGATTCGGACTGGTGGT
>JAOTWH010000010.1 GCA_029863035.1 Acidimicrobiia bacterium
ACACGGTGCCACGAACGTGAATATCTTGTCGGCGTTGATGCGGGCGTACGGTGCTCCCCAGTGGGCCCAGTCCTTGCCGTAGATCTCGATGCAGTAATCGGTGAACCCAGGGTGCTCCGCCAGGTCTATCTCGACCGCCGTGCCATGCACCGAGACTGAGTACTCCTCTCCTTCGGCGTAGGTGGCGCTTACCTGCGGCCGGGCCCGAATATGGGCGAAGCGGACCGAGTCATCGGCTGAGCCGAACCACCACTCCCCCCGGTAGAAGAGCCCGTCCACCGGAGCCACCAACGGTCTGGCGTCGGCCGTGACGGTTGCTAGTGACAGAACCCGAACGCCGGTGAGCCTTTTGGCCAATCCCTTGGCATCGAGCCTGCGGGCGGGCGTGATGATGGTTCGCATGTGGGCACCGGAAGACTGGTAGCTGCGATCCAGTAACGCCTGCAGGCGTTCTAGGTCTTCGGGAGTCTCGTACACAGCTGCAGTCTCCCACACGGGAGCGTCCTTAGTCTTGCGCCATGGCGATCTTTCTTGCGGCGATGTCGGCCGTTGTTTGGGGCGGCTCCGACTTCCTGGGCGGCATCGCCACCAAGAAGAGGTCTGTGCTGCGAGTGCTGCTGGTGTCGCAGTTCTTCTCGCTCGGTCTGGCAGTTGTTGCTGCTCCCCTGTTCGACTCCTCCGGTCTCGACCTGAAACACCTGGCGTGGGGGGCCGGAGCCGGATCGTCGGGGATCATCGGTCTTGCGCTTCTCTATCGCGGACTGGCGATGGGTCGTATGGCAGTGGTCGCTCCGCTTACCGCGGTGACGGGATCGATAGTGCCCATCGTCGTCGGTGTGGCCCTCGGAGAGCGTCCTTCAGCGTTGGCGTGGTTGGGTGTTGCGATCGCTCTTCCGTCTGTAGTGCTGATCAGTCGCACTCCCGACTCATCTAGCCATCAGGCGGTGTCGGGGGTGGAGGTGTCCTTGGGCCTGGCGTCTGGAGCTTTCTTCGGGTTATTCGGGGTCTTCATTGCCCAGACACCGGAGGCTTCGGGGCTTTGGCCCTTGATCGCAGCCAAGGTCGCCGCCATCGCCATGGTGGCCGGCGTGGTGGCTGCTGCCAAGCCGGCCAGAGGGCCCAGGGGCGATGGTGCATTGCTTGCCGCCACGGGGCTGGGCGACATGGTTGCCAACATCTTGATCCTGGCCGCATTTCGCCGTGGCTTGCTCAGCCTGGTGCCGGTGGTGGGAGCGCTCTATCCGGCCAGCACCATCGTGCTGGCACGGCTGGTTTTGGGAGAACGGATCCACGCCGTGCAAGCGGTGGGGCTGGTCACGGCCGCGACTGCTGTTGGTTTGATCGCCGCTGGATGACAGACTGCCGATGACATGACCGAACTCCTGACTGCATCCGATGAGGTGGTGGCCGCTCTCGCCGAGGGGCGCCCGGTGGTGGCACTGGAGTCGACCGTCATAGCTCACGGTCTGCCATCCCCCCAGAATTTCGAAGTCGCCAAGGAATTGGAGCGGCTGATCCGCGACACCGGCGCTGTCCCCGCCACCGTGGCGGTGCTCAAGAACCGTCTGAGGGTGGGTCTGGACCCCAAGGACATAGAAGAGCTGGCGGCCGGCGGGGCCGACAAGCTCTCCAGCGGAGACCTGGGGCCCGCCGTCACTTCGGGCAATAGCGGTGCAACCACAGTGTCGGCCACAATGGTGGCGGCGCAACTCGCTGGTATCAGAGTGTTCGCCACAGGAGGGATCGGCGGGGTTCATCGTGGCGCCGCCCAATCGTTCGATGTTTCAACCGACCTCGAAGAGCTGGGCCGGACCAAGGTTGCGGTGGTGTGCTCGGGAGCCAAAGCGATACTCGACCTGCCGGCCACCCTGCAATATCTGGAGACCAAGGGAGTGCCGGTGCTTGGCTACCGCACCCAGGAGTTCCCCGCCTTCTACTCCCCCACCAGTGGGCTGACACTCAGGAACCGGGCCGACTCACCGGCTGAGGCCGCCAACTCGATCTCAGCCCACTGGCGCTTGGGGGGAACAACCGGCGTGTTGGTCGCCAACCCGATACCAGCTGAGGAAGGCCTGCCAAACGAAGAGGTAGAGCGCTACATCGCCGAGGCGGAATCCGAGATGGACGGACTGAGCGGACCCGAAGTGACACCGTTCCTACTTGCTCGGCTGGCGGAACTGTCCAGTGGCGCCACCGTGACGGCCAACGTGGCGTTGCTCCGCTCTAACGCAGTGCTCGCCGCCGAGATAGCAGTCGCTCTCAGCTGAGGAACTCTGTGTCGACGGGGGCAGCCTGCACCGCCGCAGCGGAGTCGGTTTCTATCCGGCGCATTACCCGAGAAGTCCACCAAGACGAGACAATCGCTGGCAGCGCCACCATCCAGATCGCTGTGGTGTGCTTCGGGCCTCCCCATGACTCCAATTCGGCCTGCCGTGCGGCCCGCCGGTAGTGGCGATCTGTGTAGAGCGCCATGAGCACCGCAGAGCCCCGCGCCAGGCTGAATCTCGGAAGCTCGAGGTCTTCGATGAGACGGCGATAGGCCGGAACTTGGCGCAATGCGGTGACCACCAGGTCGCGCCTGGCCGCAACGATGGCACCATCCGACTCCTTTCGTGCCTCCCCCAAATGGGTCCGCAGAGCAGGGTGGTATGCGATCCCTCGCTCTAGATCCTTCTCTATGTCGCGCGTCACGTTGGCCAGTTGGATGAGAACGCTCAGATCCATCGCATCGGAGCGGTGCTGGGTGGCGGCCTCCTCCCCCACTACCAGACGCATCGTGAAAGAAATGGGATGACCGATGACGGTGTGGCAGTAGTCCTCCACCTGTGCGGCCGTGTCGAGAACGCCACCTTGTTGGGCCATCAACTCAACTGATTCAGCCATGCCAGCGCTCATGGCCTTGAGCATGTCGATGACGCGCTGTTGATCGTCGGCGTCGAAGCCGGCGAAGACGGAATCGACCATGGAGCAGCGATCGATGAGCAGTAAGTGGACGCGGTCGCGGTCGTCCCGCACCTCGGCAGATACCAGGGTGGGCGACGGTACGGGAGGCACCCACTCGAATCTCGTCGCGAAGCCGCGCAGGCCCGTCAGCTTGTGTTCGGATTCATCCTCAAGGTCCTCATAGGTGTCGAGCATTCGGGCGTAGAGGTATCCGACCGCGGCCACAATGGCGCGGCGGTACGGCAGCGCCACGATGCTCGGCGCAAACGTCCTCGCAGCATGGGGAAGCACAGCCCACACGAAGCGCTCCGGATCATCAATGGACTCCAGGCGCTTCAGGTTGGGGCGATCGCGGCTTATCAGCAGGCCACGCACGAACAGCCAGGGCCGCTTCAGCGCGAAGCCGAGCCGGCGGGAACGGCCCCTCAAGTGCGTTCGGTTTCGTGTACCAGCTTCTGCTTCAGTTGCCAGAGCGATTCGGTGAGCGACACGTGGTACACGTGAGGGTTGATGAGTCGTTTGACTCCTGGGTCGAGGCGGTCGAGGTCTGCGCGACACCGCTCAGCTAGTTCGTCCAAGGGCACCGGATCGTTGGCTCGTACCCCGTTGGCAACTGCTGGCTCCAACAGCTCCGCTACTTCGGATATCTCAGACCGCTGCAGTCGCCGGAAGCTCTCGGCTCGTGTCGGATGGTGCAGTGCTATCGATTCGGCGCCCACAGGGTCCTCACCGTCAAGTCCCACCAGGTCGGCCGTGGCGATCGAGCGTTCGTCATAGAGGCGCCACACCCGCTTGCTTCCTGGGGTGTTGACCTTCTCGATCGAGTCGGACAGCTTGATCATCGGCGTCCACCCCCCGTTGCTCTCCACGGCCACGGCCTTGTAGACCCCGTCGAGGGCCGACGCTCCCTGTGAAGTGATCATGCGAGTGCCGACTCCGTACACCAACCGTCCGATCAGGTGGTCGGCATCTACCCCGTAGCGAGGAGCCTCCTCCTCTATCTGGGTGAGGATCTGCCAGATGGCGAGCTCGTCAAGGCGCGAGGACAACACGATCGACGCCTGCGAGAACCCGGCGGCGTCGAGCATCGCGGCCGCCTGGATAGCGAGATAGGCGAGGTCCCCCGAGTCGAGCCTGATGCCGATCGGGTCGTGACCATCGGCTGACAACTCCTCGAACACCTTGATGGCGTTGGGGACGCCACTCTCGAGGGTGTTGATGGTGTCGACCAACAGGATGCAATCGTCTGGGTACAACTCGGCGAAGGCCCGGAAAGCTCCCAACTCGCCTTCGCCAAGGGCCATGAACAGTTGAACCATGCTGTGGGCGTGCGTGCCGGCCGGCTGACGGCCAAGCAAATGGGTGATTCCCGCATTCGACGAAGACGCTGCTCCTCCGATCATGGCTGCCCTGGTACCGGCGTTGGCGCCGGTGTCCGGCCCCCGGCGCAATCCGAAATCGAAGACGGCACCGCCTCTTCCCGCCGTGGTGACTCGGGCTGCCTTGGTGGCGATGAGGGTCTGGTAGTTCAGGTGGTTAAGAAGAGAGGTTTCGAGAAGCTGCGCCTTGGCCAACGGGCCCGTGACCACGGTGATCGGAGCATTGGGGTGAACCACCCGGCCCTCTGGTACGGCGTCGATCGACAGCCCACTCCAATCCCCCTCGGCTTCGAGCCAGCTGAGGAAATCATCGCCGAACAGACGGCTACCGGTGCGGCCGGTGTGCGAGCGAAGAAGCTCGATGTCGGCCGCCGTGACCCGCGCCGACTCCATCCAGTCGATCAGCCACTCCAGACCGGCGCAGATGGCATAGCCCGCCTGGTGCTCCCCATAGTCGGGGTAGTTGCGGAAGAAGTGGTCGAACTGGACCTGGCGATCGGCCAGGCCATGTCGAAAGTAAAGCTGCGCTTGGGTGAGCTGGTACTGGTCCGTGAACAGGAAGCCCTCGGCCACAGCCCGCTGCGATTCTCGCATCGCCATCCAAGATACTGGCTACTGCTACGCCAAATGGCGCTCCACCAGCACGGGGCGGATATGTGCCTCTACCGGAGCCCATTGTGAACAATGAATGGCCTGCGCCACCATGTCGAGTGCCATCGGCCACGGCCGCTCTCCCCCAACCGCCGTTAGACCGAGCCGTTCGGGGTCTGGCGAATCATCGAATGTAACGGTCTCGATGGCGAGCTGCTGGACTCCGGCCAACATCACCTGCAGCGCCACGTCTGCCGTGGCGGCCACGACCCCTGTGGGCGGTCGAGATCGACACATCAGCCGACGTAGGACCTTCGAAGCGGACGCTTTGTCTGCAACCCGCCGAGCCACACAGGAGATGCCGGTGCGCACTTGGCGAAGAGCGTCGCTGTAGCCCAACAGGCGATCGGCGGATGGGTCGGCGTATGGCGCTGGGGATGGATCACCAGCCACGAACGCTATGGAGCGGTGGCCTCTGTCCAACAGGAACTGCGCCGCAAGATGCCCAGCGGCTCTTTCGTCGCGCGCCACGAAAGAGCCCCCGCGGGCCCGTGCCCCGGCTGCTATCAGCGGCGGTCGTCCGGCGGCGAACCAATTCGCTTGGCCGGGTCGCGGAGTCATGGAGATGCTCAGGACGGCCGCGATTCTGTCGTCGCGGGCCAGCCGCCTCAATTCAACATCGAGGTGCGGCCGCGAGACCACCGAAATGAACGATACGTCGGGGGCAACCGCTGAGGCGTGGGTCACCAGGGGTCCGATGACGGCATCGGGTAGGCCGACTGGCGCCAGCGCCGCCACCATGGTCCGCTCCCCCTTTGCCAACGCAACGGCTTTAGCGCTTGGCGTGTAGTCGAGATCTCGAGCGGCCTTTGTGACCCTTTGATGGGTGTCAGGGTTGACCCGGGCCGTTCCGTTGATGGCACGCGAGACGGTTGCAGTGCTCACCCCCGCTCTGGCTGCCACCTGGGCGTTCGTGGCCATCGCTGCTCTGTTCGGCCGCTGGTCGAGCGAGAGTAGATATTCCCAGTTGGGCGATGACGACTGAAAACGCTTGCACCTTTGGGGATTGTTTCGCGGCCTGAGCGGAGGCGCCCCTTCGCGTGGTGCCTACATCGACATCGCTTCGTAGACGCGCACGCCCGTGACTATCGGGCAGTCCTTGAGCAGCCTCTCGGCGTCATCGAGGTTGTCGGCGTTCACGATGGTGTAGCCGGTTGTCGAATCCGCCGTGAGTGGCAGGTCGATGGTCCCCGTTGGGGTGACTTCCCGGCCGGCTCCCAGCGGATTGCCGCCGTCGACGATGCTGTCACTAATCGATCCGAACCAATTCGTCCAAGCGTCCTTCATGGCCTGATCTGATGGATCCCACATTCCTTGGTAGAGGAAAACGAACTTCTTCACAATTGACCCTCCTAGTTGGGTGCTAACTGCCCATTTGTCGGACATAGTTTTCCAAGGTCTCCCGATCACTCCCCCAGTAGGGGTGGAATTGCTCCACCCAATCCTGGACCTCGCGCAGCGGTCCCCTGCTGAGGGCGAGGAAGTTGGTCCGGCCACTCTTGCGGCGCATGACCAGTCCTGCGTCCTCGAGGACCCGGATGTGCTTGTGGATCGCGGGGAGGGAGAGCCCTCTCAGCGAGGCCAACTCACTGATCGAACGTGGCTGCAGACTGAGCGCAAAGACGATCTCGCGCCGGTGTCCGTTGGCGAGGGCCTCGAAGACCCGATCCTGTGCCTGCCGCTTCATCATAACAGTTAACCTCTTGGTTAACTATATACACCTGCGAGGCTGAATGCCAACAGGGTGAAGATGGTTTCGCTCAGGTGAAGTGCTGCTCTATTGGCCTCAGGCGTCGGGCATCTCGTGGTCGGCCACCCGACCTGTAGCGAAGAATGGGCGCACCTCGATGGGATGCTGAGTTGCTTCTGCCACCTTCTCGGCCCACGCCAGAGCTGCATCGTCGTCGTCGGCGTTGATGATGTAGAAGCCGGCGATGTGTTCCTTCGCCTCGGCGAACGGGCCGTCAACCGCTTCGCTGTCACTGGGGCTGACAACCTTCGCTGCGTCGGGGTCCTTGAGTGCGCCGCCGAATACGAACGCGTCGGCGGCGTCCATATCGGCCTCGAGAGCGATTACTCGCGCCATGAAGGCCTGCATCTCCTCGGGCGTGTGCGGCGCCCCGGGAACCTCGCCCCCCACCCTGTACGTAGACAACAGATACTGACTCAATGGGCGCTCCTTTTGATCGCCTGCCAACACTATCTGGCCTACGACCGTCTCCCGATGCGACCTCGACTTGCGCCCTACTCCCCCCAAGCAATCGTCGGCCTCCTCAGATCGAACTGGACAACCTGTACAGAACCCCGCGTTTGTCCCGGCCAACCGCCTCGGCTGCACCCGACACGCGGAGGCAATAGGCGACCTCCTGGGCAAGGTGACGAGTCCGTCCCAGCCCCTTCGCCAAGTCAGCGGTCGTGAACGGGCTCGGGAGGCCTTCTGGCAGAAGGGCCAGCAATCCCTCAGGGGATGCAAGTTGGATGGTCTCCAAGACATCGATCAGACGTCGTTCCTCGATAACGAACCCGCCCCTTCTCCAGCCCTTCTTCGCATCGGGTCGACGAACCTCTTCCTCTGCGACCAGTGCGATCTCCAACGTGAAGTTGGGATGGCTGAGAAAAGAGGGAAAGGAAACGAGCTCGTGACACACATCCGCCGCGATCCCCCGCTTGGGCGAGCGCCGCCGAGAAACCTCGGTTCCATCAGCGCCGAGCTTGACGATCCACTTCTCCGCGGCCACAGGGTGCACGAGCAGCATCGAATGAGAATCCAACAACCGGTCGAACTTGCGCCACATCGATGAGAAGCCCTTCGTCTGGATCTCTATGAGCAGGCCATCACGAACGAGATCGACAACGAACCCCTCGACCGGAACCTCCACTTGGTCCCCCTCGCCGCAGTACCAGTCTTTGAGCGCAGCGTGGAGCGGCTTCTCGTTGAATGAACCGATGCTCGTCACCAGCCGAGCCTACGAGCCGCTACTTCTTCGTCGTCGGTTTGGCGGGCAGCGAGCCGATCCAGTCCCAGGCCCTGTCGAACCACGGGGCGAGCTGGGCGGGTTTGGCGAGCAGCTCCGCCGGGACGGACACGTAGCCGCGCATCACACTGCCGTACTGCATCACGGGCCCACTCTCATATTCGGCCTGGAACTGCTCCCCCAGCTCATCAGAGAGGCGCAGGGCCATCGAGCCATCAGGGGTGAGGAAGCTGAACATGTGCCCGTTGCGAGACGTGTAGGGGTTCTTCGCTCCCTTGATCACAGCCTCACTGTGGGCGGCCTCGATCACCGCCCCAAACTGAGCAAGCGCCCTAGGAGGGCCTTCGTAATCATGTCCGCCGGGCACACCGCCTCCTCAACGAGCTGACAGAAAGCTAGTTGATAGCAGGGTTCGAGAATCCGAAGTGGCCTAACACGCTTTCAGCTTTGGGGATTGTTTCGCGGCCTGAGCGGGCTGCGGGTCAGCCAGTAGCGACTAGTTTTGTTGGATGGCAACGATCCTGCACTTCACCGACGACACCAAGGCCAACGAACTGCTGGGGAGCGATCCGCTGGCGCTTCTCATAGGAATGCTGCTCGACCAACAGATTCCGATGGAGAAGGCCTTCATGGGGCCTCTGCTGTTAGCCGAACGCCTCGGCTCTGATCTCGACGCCAGCGCCATCGCCACCATGGACGAGGAAGCCATTGTGGAGATGTTTCGGGAGAAGCCAGCGTTGCATCGCTACCCAGCCAACATGGCCAAGCGGACCCAGGCTCTCTGCGCCTATCTGGTGGAGCGATACGACGGAGAAGCTGCCGCGGTGTGGACCGGGGCCGCCGACAGCGCCGACCTCTACAAGCGCATCATGGACCTGCCTGGCTTCGGGGAAATGAAGTCGCGAACCTTGGTTGCGATCCTGGGCAAGCGCCTCGGGGTCGCACCTGCGGGGTGGGAAGAGAAGGCACCCAAACACATGTGCCTGGCCGACGTTGAGAGTTTCGAAGACATCGCCAGGTACCGCGAGTTCAAGAAGGCCCAGAAGAAGAAGTAGGGCCGGGTCTCAGCTTCGCTGGAAGAAGAGTTGGAACTCGATCACGGCTTCGTTCGACACCGAAAGCACCCTGAGTCCCTCTAGCCCTTCGATCTCGAATTCGTCCAGCGTCACGTCGGTGGACCCAACCACAGCGATGATGCCCCCGGTCAGCTGCGCATCGATCACCAGTTCAACTGGTCGTGTCACACCATGAGCGGTGAGGTCTCCGATGGCCGCGGTGCCAACTGCCTCTCCTTCTGCGGGCACAGATGTCAATTCGATGGGGTCGGTGAGAGCAAACGTGGCAGTGGGAAACGAGTCAGACTCCAAACCACGGGTGCGGATGGCGTTGTCGCGAAAGCTCTGGCCGCTGTCGAGATCGGAGACATCAGCCTCGATCTGTACCGAGGTAATGGTCGTTCCTTCGATCACCAGCGACCCTGTGACCGTTGCGGTGCGACCGGCTGCGATCTGCGATCCGATGCCGCTCAACTCCTCTTGAACCCGATACCCGATGAAGGAGTCGAGGGAAGCGTCGACAGTCCAAGTACCGTCCAGACCGGCACCAATGCTCGGCTGGGTACCGGTTACCTCCGTCGAAACCGGATCGGCCACAGAATCGGTCGACGCTGGTATCGAAGTTGACGTCGCCTGTGCCACCGCGTCCTCGATCGCGACCGGCGGCGGGGCATCCTCCAGCACGACAAAGAACACGAAGAGTGCCGCTCCGATGGCGAGGACGCCAAGTGATATCGCGCCGATGATCAGCTTGCGAGTGGTGCTCATGAAGCGAGCGAGTATATGAAGGCTGCTGAACTACCAGCTGCCTTCCTTTACAGGCCGACCTTCGTCTCTTCGATGAGCCAGTCCACCACGTCGCGCAGCGCCTGGGGCTCGTCTGCTCCCGCATCGAGGCTGGCCTTGTACACGTCGAGTTGGCGGTCGGCAGAGGTGCCACGCTTGAGGATCTCGCGAGCGTTCTCAACCTCGGCGCCTGATCCCAACACCTCGACATCCCGAGCTGTCACTTCCAGTAGCTCATCGGTTAGTTGTGAGAACGGGACCAGCTCTCCCTTGCCGAAGTCCATCAACCCCTCCTCCATCCCGTATCGCTGAGCCCGCCATCGATTCTCCTTCACCAACATGTTGGCGTAGCTGCGCCATCGCTGATTGTTCACACGGCGCCGATACAGCATGTGGAGAATGGCCTGGAACAGGGCGGCGATAGTCACAGTGTCTTCGGCCCGGGTGCAGATGTCGGTCATCCGCATCTCCAACGTCGGGTAGCGAGCGGAAGGTCGGAGATCCCACCAGATCTTCGTCGCGTCCTCGATGAGGCCGGCACTGATCAACACATCGACGTGGCGCTGATACTCGCCCCAGCTGGAGAAGTGCTCAGGTAACCCTGTGCGAGGCAGGGCGTCGAAAACTGTGAGACGGTAGCTCTTGAGACCCGTGTTGACACCATGCCAGAACGGAGACGATGTGCTGAGCGCAAGAAGATGGGGTAAGAAGTAGGCGGCCTGACCCATCAGATCGATGCGGAGGTCGTCGTCGTTGAGTCCCACATGAACATGCATGCCACAGATGAGCAGCCGTCTCACCACCGTTTGTAGATCTCTTTCCAAAGCGTTGTATCGCTCGTGATCGGTGTGCTTTTGGTCGACCCACTCGGCGAACGGATGGGTCGAAGCAGCGATAACGGCGAACCCGTATTTGTCGGCGACCTCGATCACTCCACTTCGCAGCCTTCGAAGGTCCGTACCTGCCTCGGTGATGTTGGCCCCCACCTTGGTACCGATCTCCACCTGGGACCTCAGGAATTCGGGCGCCACCTGTTTGTCGAGCAGGCGGCGATACTCCTCCATCAACTCGGGTGGGGGGTCGGCCACGAGGTCGCGCGAGTCCCGGTGTACGAGCAGGTACTCCTCCTCGATGCCGACGGTGAACGATGGTGCCGCCAGTCCCATGCAACTCCCTGGTGGATGCGACGTGGACACAAGATACCTGCCCTACAGTCGCCGCCGTGGCTGAGTTACATCCCGCCGTGCAAAACGCTCTGAAAACGAGCGGCCTCACCCATGAGGTGATGGAGTGCGATCCAGACCTCGCAGACACCGCAGCGTTCTGTGCCGCGTACGGTATTCCCCTCGAGAACTCGGGCAACACCATCGTGGTGGCTTCTAAGCGAGATCCCAAGACCTACTCCGCTTGCTTGGTGACCGCCACTCAACGTCTCGACGTGAACAAGAAAGTTCGCAAACTGATGGGGGTACCCAAAGTCTCGTTCGCCGGACCGGAAGAGACCACGGCTCTGACAGGAATGGAACTCGGAGGCGTAACTCTGCTCGGTCTGCCGCCAGACTGGCCCATCTTCGTGGATGACACGATCCGCTCTTTGGATTACGTCATCTTGGGCGGAGGTAATCGTTCATCCAAGCTACGAATGGCACCAGATGCCTTGGAGGCGATCCCGGGCCTGGAGTTCGTTACCGGTTTGGCCCTCGAGGCCCGCGACTAAACGCCGGAACTTATCGCGAGGGGACCTGGTGAACCTGCCGCTCCCCCAGGGCAGTGTTCCTGTGATGGCGACATACCCGGTGGTAAGGGCTGCCACACCGGTGGCTCCACGGCCCTTGATTGCTGGCTTTCCCGGCACGGGTCCTGTCGCGAATCATCTATCCCCACCCTCCATCGGTTCATCGGTTGGTCGTTTCAGCGCCTGCCCAGTGTCGAGGAAATCCGCCGGGCGGTCAATAACTACTTCCGATTTGGTCACGTCCTATGGATAGGGCTCACCGTATCGAGCGTGTCGGATTCGATACGGCGCGTGTTCTCTTGGCAGAAGGGCGATGCTGGGCGAGAGAGTGCCTCGGGTTCGTCCCCAGCTGGCCTTACAGCTCCCTGACTAGAGCCAGCACCTCGTCTTGATCGGCCGGGCCGTACCACCCGGACTGGAAAGTTCCGTTGCCGTCGAAGATGGCGAACGCCGGCTGACCTCGAATGCCGAGGGCCGTCCACGAATCGAACCCGGGATCCCACAGCATCTGAAGTGAGGTGGTGCCATAGGTCTCGACGAAGTCGTGCGCCTGCTCGAGGCTGTCTTGAGTTCCCAGACCAACGATGTTGACCTCATCTCCGTAATCGCGAGCGAACTGCTCGACATTGGGCGCTTCGGCCCGGCAATACGGTCAGTGCGGTGCCCAGAACCACAAAACGATGGGACGATCCGATGGCACCAGTGACGCCACGTTGAACGTCGTATCGTCGGCGAGGTCGATCACCTCTACCGAGGGCAGGTCGGAGGCGACAGGCGTGGCGGTTGCTGCATCGGGAGACTCCTCCCCAGCCGGCGCCGAGGTAGCGGTTGGCTCCTTAGCCGGTGGCACGTCTTCGGCGGAGGTGATAGGGCCCTTGTCTTCCAGTACCGGGGCTACCGCGCCGGGCGCGTCAGTGGATTCAGACGCCGTGGACGACGTCTCGGAGGCACAGGCCGCAGCCGCTATGGCGAACGCGCCGAGGATGACAATGAACCGTTGCATAGCGCAAGGCTATCTCTGGTTGGTTTCTAGGCGCGCTTAGACGCTTTTCGCAGCAGCAGCGGGAAACCGATTACCACGATCGCGGCGAAGGCGAACCACTGACCTGCGTAGCTGATGTGGGGTCCGTCGGTGATTTCCGGTTCGTCGACCGGCATGGGCAGCTCCGTCGCCTCCGGTGCAACAGCCTCCAGATAAAACGGGGCCAGTTCAAGTTCCCACTCGCGTTGGAGGAGTTCGACATCGAGGCTCGACACTCGAATCGGAGGGCCGGAGTCCGTCACGGTGCCGTCAGAACGGAACAAGCGCAGTCGTCCAACCAGATCCATGGAGCCGCTCGGAGGTGGCGGTCTCGGATCATCTAGGCCAAACCATCCGCGATTGATAACCACGGCCGTGCCGTCGGCAAGCTCTAGGGCGCCAATCGCATGAAACCCAGCCCGGCCGCGATACAACTGGAGTTGGAGGACCGCGGTGGCGCCGGGCACAAAGGAACCGGCCACCCGAACCGAGCGGTACTCGAAGGCCTCCGAGTTGGTTCCGTCGACATCGCCGATCGCGAGTTCCGGCGCATTGAGCGCGACAACAGCGGCCGCATTGAAGTCACGACGCTCTTCATGGCGACGCAGTTGCCAAAAGCCAAGACTGACGAAAGTCACGATCGTGATGAGAGCGACGACGGCTCCAACCATCCATCGCGGCTGGCGAAGTGCCTCGAGCATGTGCGCACCGGCGATGCTGTTAGCCGCCGACGGCCACGTGACCGTTGCGTCGTGAGTCCGCCGTCGCCGATACACCACCTGAAGGTGTCCACATGGCGGCGTTCACTCCGCCGAAGTACATCGACTTCTCACGAAAGGCCCGGTGAGCAAAACCCTCGAGGTCGGCAACCTCGACGCCTGGCTCGTAAGCAATGGTCGGCTTGCCCTCGAAGGTCTCGACGTGCACCCGAGGGTGTTCCACAGCTTCCTCGAGCGACATCCCAAGGCGAAGCAAGTTGACGACGGTCAGAGCGAGAGCGCTGGTAATGCGGCTGGCACCCGGCGTTCCCACAGCCAGCACCGATCCGTCGGGGCCGCGTCCGACCGTTGGGGCCATGTTCGATACCAACCTCGTTCCGGGCTCAAGGGAATGCAGGCCCCTGGTTTGCAGCTCGACTTCACCCAGGCTGTTGTTCAGCCAGATGCCGGTGCCCGGGATAGTCGCCCCAGACCCGTAGCCGGCGGACATGCTGATCGAGCACGCCATGCCCCGGTCATCCACAGCTGAGATATGAACGGTCGATTGAGACGCCAGAAGTTGTCTCGTCTCGGCTTGCTCCAGCAGCGTTTCGATCTCAGGAAGAACGTCGATCGCCTCGTCGAGCCGATCTCTCCGGAACGCGAAGACAGCGTCTTGGGAGCGGACGATGTCGGTTATCGACTCGGCCGACCAATCGGCTAATCCGTTCAGCAGCATGATGATGGCTGCTGCGGTAGCGCCACCGATGGCCGGAGCCGGGTTGGTACCAAGGCTCCACTCCCCCACATCGAACGAAATCGGCTGGCGCGGGACGGCCTGGTATGCGGCCAAGTCGTCCATCCCCAGCAGTCCGCCATTGTCCATGTTGTCATCGACCATGTGTTGGGCAAGTTCGCCTGTGTACATGACCTCTGGTCCCTCGGCCGCGATGAGACCAAGGCTGTTGGCCAAACCTGGGATGCGGACGAGTTCCCCCTCCTTGAGGTGCCCCCCTGCTGGGTGATGCAACGCCGCAAGGGAGTCGGGGTGCCACCCGAAAATGACGTCGTGGGCGAACGCGAGGTACTCAGCGGCCGCTCCTGAGAGGGGGAAGCCCCCCTGCGCCCAGCGGACGGTTGGCTCAACGGTATGTCTCCATTCCGCCTCTCCGAACATCTCGTGAGCGGTCCCAAGGCCTTTCAAAGCACCGGGAGTAGCGACCGATCCATGACCGACCCGGGTGGTCATACCCCCGCCGTACTCCATGAATACCTCGGGGGCACCGGTACCGAACCTCTCCGGCGGGGCGCTTCGCCCTGGCATCTCGGGATTGCAGTCGATAACCACCCGCTCGTGATCTGGGTGACCAATCGCGATGAATCCACCTCCGCCGAGTGCGATGACACCGGGATCGGTGCACATCGCGGCGATGGTGGCCGCGATCGCGGCATCCACCGCATTACCACCTTTGGTGGCAGCGGCCACACCGGCATCGGCAGCGATCTGGGAACTAGCGGCAACCGCAACCCGAGACATGGTTCCAGACTAGGAAGCGCCCTGGGGTGCGGTGCTCGACTCGGAAGGGCTGAAGCACACTTGATCCGCGATGAACTCGAGGCGGCTGCGGCGGCCCAGCGGTTCGCTCCAGAATCGGCGCTGAATGGTTCCTGTAACCCACACTCGCTCGCCTGGATGACGATCGACGTCGATCAGCTCTTTCGGCGGGTCCCACACGGTCACCGGGACCACGTCGACCCTTCGCCTCGGCTCCGCCATTCGAGTCGTCACCAAGTATCGAATCATCCGCTCACCGCTATCCAGCGTCCGTGTTTCGGGCGGTGCCGCCAACCGGCCGGCCAGCACTGCCAGGTTGAGGTCCATCGTGGATTCTCCTATCCGGGAAGTGCGGAGCATCCTCGAACCTAGGCCACACGTGTGACACGATCACCGGGCCCCTCTCAGGTTCAAATCTCAACCAGGACCTCAGACAGCGACTTTCGATGCAGATCGGGAACCAGGCAATCGGCTGCGGGGTAGCCGATCGGAAAGAGAACGAACGGTCGCTCGTTGGCCGGACGGCCGAGAAGCTTGCTAAGGAATCTCATGGGGCTTGGCGTGTGGGTCAGTGTGGCTAATCCCATGTTGTGGAGTGCTGCGATGAATAGACCACAGGCGATGCCCACGCTCTCCTTGACGTAGTAGTTGTGCTGTCTCTCCCCTTTGTCGTCTAAGCCATAGCGCTCCTCGAATACCACCACCAGCCACGGCGCTGTCTCCAAGAACGGCTTGTCCCAGCCGGTACCGAGCGGAGCCAATGCTTCCAACCAGTCGGGAGGCAAACGGCCACCCTCGTAGTTCTCCCTCTCCTCGGCCTCAGCCGCTGACCTGATCGCGGATTTCGTATCAGCATCTCCCACGACGACGAACTTCCACGGCTGACGGTGAGCACCCGACGGGGCAGTTGAGGCCGTGGCTACAGCCAGATCGATCACCTCTCGCGGCACCTGCTCATCACTGAACTGGCGCACACTGCGACGCTCCTCCATCAGCTCATAGAAGGCTCGCGCCCGCTCCACCATGGTCTCGGGACCGAGTCGCTTCGGTTGGTAAGGGATGAATGGATGCTTCACGGCTTCCTCCTTGGCGGTCTGACCTTATCTATGCTCGCCGATGTGGAGTACTCGGCTACCGACCTGGGCGACGGTCTGTATCAGATCGATGCCGGCATGCATGGACAGCCCGAGAGACTGGCGTGCTATCTGTTCGACACGCCAGAAAGGGTGCTCGTCGAGTGTGGTCCATCGGCGTCGATCGAGCATCTCTATCAGGGACTGGACGAACTAGGCATCGACGATCTGGCGGCCATGGTCGTCACCCACATCCACCTAGATCACGCCGGCGGAGCCGGCCACCTTGCTGCCAGGTTTCCCAATGCCAAGATCGGGGTTCACTCCCGAGGAGCTCGTCACCTGGCCGATCCGACTCGGCTGTGGAAATCCGCCGAGCGAATCTACGGGCAAGAAGGGATGAGGACCCTGTGGGGACCGATGGCGCCCATCGCCGAAGACCGGCTACTGGTGTTGGATGAAGGAGACCTGATACCTCTTGGTGGTGGGCGGTCGTTGCGGGTGATGTATACGCCGGGTCACGCCAAACACCATGTGGTCTACTTCGACGAGGTAGGCGGAGGATGTTTCGTCGGTGACTCGGTTGGCATCGCGTTCCCTCACGGTCATTTCACCCAGCCGGTCACTCCCCCACCTGACTTCGATCCCGACCTGGTGGTGGAACAACTTCATCGGATGGCTGCGTTGAGCCCGGCTTTCCTTGGCTTCGCCCATTTCGGTGCCGACCAAGAGCCGCTGCAGCGACTGGAAGAGGCCGAGCAACGACTCGGAGCGTGGGTGACCAAGGTCGAATCGTTGCCAGACAGTGATAGCGCCATCGACGACTTCAGGACCTGGGTGATGGACGGATACCGAGCAGACGGTGTAGACGAGAGCATCATCACTACCTACGCCACGAACACCTTCTGGCCGATGCAGGTAGCCGGCATTCGCCGCTGGCTGGAGGTGTCCGGCCGCACCTGATCCGGCGGTGTTTGCTACGGTCGGACCGTGGGAAACCTCCGCATTCGACTCCTCGGCGGATTCGGGGTGGGACACGAGGAAGGAGTACTCCCTCCGGTCCCGTCTCGAAGTGCTAGGTCCCTGTTCGCCTATCTGGTCACCAACAAGCACGCTCACACCCGCGACTTGTTAGCAGGCACCTTTTGGCCGGACTTCCCTGAGAACCGGGCGCGACGACGCCTGAGTCACGCCATGTGGCAGCTGCAGACCGTTCTGAGCGAAGTACAGGGAAACGAGCCATTCATCCTGACCGAGGCTGACACAGTCGAGTTCAATACGAACGCGCCCTATTGGCTCGATGTGGAGGAGTTCGAAGCACTCATCGCCCGTGGGGAGCTCGCCGACCTGGTGAAGGCCACAGACCTCTACCGCGGGGATTTCCTGGCGGGCTTCTACGACGAATGGCAACGACCCGAGCAAGAACGGCTTCGCCAAACCCACCTTGACGTACTGGGGCGTCTCGTGAATACCTACAAGGCCCGAGGCGATCATGCGTCGGCCCTCGTCTACGCACGTCGTGCTGCTTCTCACGACCCCTTGCGCGAGGACGCTCATCGCGAAGTGATGCGGTTGTGCTTCCTGCTCGGCCAATTCAACGAAGCGCTCCAACAATTTGATTTCTGTTCATCAGTTCTGGAAGAGGAGCTGGGTGCGGTACCTGACTCAGCCACGGTCGCCTTGTACGACGAGATCATCGAACATCGCTCCAAGGGTGACCGACCATTCGTGCCCGACCCGGCTGCGGTCCTATTTCGTCCTGCTGAGATCGCCATGGTCGGTCGAGCCACCGAGCGGGCGACTGTGGTCGACCTCATGAACACGGTGATGGAGGGCCAGGGTGGCATCTTGCTGGTTGAGGGAGAAACCGGCATCGGTGTCAGCCGATTCCTGGCCGGACTGGCAGAAGATGCCCATTGGAGAGGCCTCGGCGTGATGAAGGGACGGGCGCGCCAGATGCGCATCGACACGCCATTCGACGTTCTCAAGACCACCCTCGAGGACGGCATTTCGTCGCTGCGAGCCCATCAGATCGCCACCATCGTGGATCCGATTTGGCTCGTAGCGGCAACTTCCATTGTCCCGTCCTTGCAGGAGTGGATTCCCGAACTAGAGGCCACGCCCCTCCACCCCAACGAGGAAGCCGACCGACTCCGCCACGCGGTGGCAGAAATCCTGGTGGCGGTGGGCCAAATCAATCCTCATGTGGTGTTCATCGACGATGTGCAATGGGCCGACGAGGACACGTTGGCGACCCTCAAGGTGCTCTCTCGTCGTTTGAGGGACGACAGCGTGCTGTTGATCTTGGGTTACCACTCCGATGAGGCTCGGAACAGGCCCGAGGTGTGGGAGGCTTTGCTGGAGATCGACACCAGTCCCGACTCTCGTCGGTTGGTGCTAGCTGGTTTGACTGAGGTTGAGACAGCCGAGCTGATACGAGCAGCTACAGGGCCGGGCCATGCCACGCCAGAGCTGGTGGCTTCCGTGTATCACCAGACGGCCGGCAACCCCTTGCTGGTGCTGGAATCGCTGCGAGAGATGAGCGACCAGGCGACGGATATTGAGCTTCCTCTGTCGGCGACGGCCTCGACCGCGCTGCAACGCAGGATCGGCGCCCTGCCACCACAAACGCGAATCGCGCTGGAAGCCGCGGCCATCCTCGATGATGAGATAACCCCAGCATCCATCGCTGCGGTCTCGGGACTTGAGACTGAAGTCGTTCTTAGTGCGGTGGACGAAGGGGTGCGCCGGGCGCTGTTGGTCGACAACGGCAACCACCTCTCGTTCATTCATGGTCAGATGCGCAAGGCGACCTACCAGGCGATGGCGGCATCGCAGCGCCGTTCGTTCCACCGATTGGCGGCGGTCTGGCTCGAGAAGACCCATCCGAACCGGGTGGAGGAGATCGCCATCCACTTCGACCGAGCAGACGAACCGCGCCTCGCCATGTCGTACTACGGCGAAGCAGCCCGCGCGGCTTCGGACTCACTCGGATACGAAAGCGCTGCCCGCCACTATGCCAATGCCCTACGACTAGTTGACAAGATCGAACTTGGCGGAGCCGAAGCGACCAAACTGATGCGTGACTACGAGAGCGTGCTCGATCTGCTTGGTCGACGCGACGAGCAGGACGAGATAATCGACCGGCTGGATGTGCTGGCAACCTCGGCAGCCGAGGCAACCGACGTGGCAGAACGTCGCGCCTGGCTATTGGCCCACAGCGATCGCTTCGGCGAGGCGATCGCCGAAGCGGAGAGGGCTGTAATTCTGGCGGAGACCGCACAGATCTCTGTGGCTCGGGGGATGACCATTCGAGGACTGGCTCTGAGCTGGTCGGGACGACCGCGTGACGCCATCGAATGGCTCGATGCCGCACTACAGGCGCAACCCGAGGGCGACGCTGCCCAGGCTGACATCCACTACGCCAAGGGGGTAGCCCTTAGCTCGGTTGATGATCCGGGAGCGGAACTTGAGCTGTTGCAGTCTCTCGAGCAGTACGAGCAGATGGAGACGAAGCGAGGGGTAGCTGAGGTACTGGGCCTTTTGGCCACGGTGCGAGCTAGCCAGGGCCAGGCTGACACCGCCGAACGTGATCTGCTCAGAGCCTTGGAGATCTGCCGCAACATCGGCTACCGGCACGGCGAAGGCACCAACCTGGTGAATCTGGCCTCTCTGCAGTTCCTGTTGGATCGACCTGCCCGCGCTCTGAGCTACTTCGAGCAGGCCAAACCAGTCCTCGAGCTGGTCGGTAATCGGCGGGGCTGGGCGACCGTGCTTTCCAACTCGGCACTGGTGCAACATCGCATTCTGGGTGACGACGAGACTGCACGCGCAGATGCAACTGCCGCTCTGGACTACTTCGAACAAGTCGGCAACAAACGAGGGTCAGCTCACTGCAGAGCCATATTGGCTGATATCGCTGTTCGATCCGGTGACCTGGAGCAGGCCGAGGAGTACCTCGGGGACGTTGTGCTGGCCGCCAGCCAAGAGCAAGGAGAGTGGTTTGCTGCACAGAAGTACCGCTCGTACGCCGGGGTAGCTCTGGCCATGGGCGACCACGACAAAGCGTTGCGATACCTCGATCAGGCGCTTGAGGCATGCCGCACGGCCGATCTGCAGGACCTGGCAACCGTGCTAGAGGCTCGTCGCGCCGTTGCGCTGTCGGAGCGCGGATTGACTACCGAGGCTGTGAAGGCCGCCAGGACTGCGGTTGCTGGAGTTCATGGAGGAGTGGAACAGCCTTACCTGGTTAACTTCGCGCTGTTCGTTGCCCTGGAGCGGGAGGGTCCAGAAGCCATGACATGTCTGGGATCGGCCTACCACGGGTTGATGGACTCGCTGCAGGAGTTCGACACAGCGCAGATCACTAGATCGCTCCAAGTACCCGAGCATCAAGCGATCGTCACGGCGTGGGCCGAACGCCACCCCGTCACCAGACTGGTTTCGCTGTCGGCCAAGAGCGGGCAGGGCTCGATTGAGGTCGAGGTAACAGTGGATGAACCCGCCGATCGTCTCTTGCCGGACCGAGTCGCAAGACGCAGGTCCCGACTCTCTCGCATGCTGGCCGAGATCGACTCCCGTGGCGCCGTTGCCAGCACTGAGGTCTTCTCCGGCTTGCTTGGGGTATCCACCGCCACCGTCCGCCGAGATCTGGCTGACATTCGCCAGGGCTGATATCCGCCACTCCAAGTACCTAATTTGTTCCCAACGGACCAGTTTGTACCACTTGTCGTGGCAACAATGAGCGCGGCACCGCTTCCAGTTGGTTCGCATTCCGAGATAGGCCGGAGACAGGTTTGAGGCATCATCTGAAGGTAAGAGCGGACTACTAGGAGGCAATCGTGCGTCAGAACATCGAATGGCTGCGCAATATCGAATGGCTGCGCTAAGCGCGGCAAACTGAACAAGAGGGTTCCATCAGCTAGCAAACGGTAGAGGAACGATGCCCACCATCGCAGAAGTCGCGGCTATGGCGGGCGTGAGTCCGGCCACCGTGTCCAGAGTCATCAACGGGCGCACATCGGTGGCCACGCCCACTCGCGAGCGAGTCCTGGCGGCCATAGAAGAACTGGACTAC
Organism: Acidimicrobiia bacterium; assembly: GCA_029863035.1. Next base: position 20,949 of record JAOTWH010000010.1, read on the forward strand.
ACGCCCAACCGAATGGCGCGCGCTCTCTCTCTGGGCAAGTCCGCGGCCATCTACGTCGTTGCCCCCGTGTCCGACAACCCTTCGGTAGCGCAACGCCTGCATGGCTTGGCCACCACACTCAACCAGTCTGCTTTTGAGCTCATATTGCATGATGTGGAGACAGCCGCCCAGACGGCGCGACTGTTGAGCGAGCTAGCAACCCCGGATCGCATCGCCGCGGTGATCCTCATATCGGTCCGACCCCACAGCGACCAACTCGCCAAATTGGCAGCAGCCGAAGTCCCGGTCGTCTTTGTGAATGCGAACGTGCCCGGGGTCGACTGTGTCTTCGTGGATAACCTTGAGGGAGGGCGGTTGGCAGCGCGCCACCTGCTGTCGATTGGCCACCGCAAGCTCGCCTTCGTAGGAGATACTGAGGACTCTGACCTTGGTTTTACGGGTAGCCGCGATAGGCGGATCGCGTTCGAAGAAACCCTGAACGCGGCAGGAGTTCGGCTTCCTGACGAGTTCATCCAGCTCGGCGCTCACCAAGCCGACGATGCCCGCCAAGCCACGCTCGAACTGCTCGATCTAAACGATCCCCCAACAGCCATCTTCGCCGCGTCTGATGGACAAGCCATCGGCGTTCTCGAGGCGGCATACAGTCGAGAGCTCGACGTTCCGGGCGACCTATCAGTCATCGGCTTCGACGATATCTCCTCCGCCAAGGGCATGGGCCTGACCACCATTCGTCAGCCGCTCGAGGAGTCTGGTACGTTCGGAGCGCGGTTGGCTCTCGAGGCCGTCGAGCACAAAACGCTTGGAATGGCCATGGAGCTGCCTGTTGAGTTGATCATCCGCCGCTCCACCGCTCCCCCCAATCCGGAGCGCGAATAGCAGTCGCAGCCTTTAGCTCGACTTGCGGGCCTTCCAGACTTCCTCCACCGGCCATTGCCTTGCCCAATTCTGATCGGCCCAGCCGTAGCTGCTGGTGGCGCCTTCGTGGGCATACACATCGATCATGTCTTCCACCTCCATCCCGCACTCGCGCAGCAGCCGAATGCGATCCCCATGGCTGATGTGGAACTCGACTGAGTCGTCGTCCGGCCATTCAAAGCGCCTCATGCCCCTTTGGTCGCGCTTCAAGGTGGGATCTACTGGGGTTCCGTCATCCAGCTCCGGCATGCAGAGCATCAACAGCACCGAGTTGCCAAGGAAGATGAGCTCTCCCCCAGGCTTCAGCACCCGCGCCGCCTCCGGGATCCACAGGTAGGGATCCGACCAGATGGCGGCGCCGTATTCCGACACCACGACGTCGAACACCTTGTCGCGAAACGGAAGTGTTTCAGCGATGCCGTGGATCAGGGGGAACACGAGATCGTGTTCTTGTTGGAACCTGGACGCGCTCGCGAGTTGTCGAGGCGAATTGTCCAGGCCGATGGGGTGCGCTCCGCGCCGTGCCATCCACGCCGAGACGTACCCGGTGCCGCAACCATCCTCCAACACCAACTTCCCCTCGAGGTCCACCGGAAGTAACCCCACGTCCGCCTCGGGCACGCTGAACACCCCCCACACCGGTTCACCGGCCCACAGGTTGGTGGCGTAATCCTCGTAATCGTCAGCTTGGACGTCCCAATGGGCTCTATTGGTAAGGATGTAGTCAGGGCGCTCCATGGTCACCACTGCTCGATCGGCATCAACTCGAGCTTCGGCCCATAGCGCGGGGGCGTCTCCCCCACCGCCTTGAGCAGGCGAACCACCCTGGCGCGGTGGCCCCGGTAGGGCTCCAATAACTCCAACATCCGCTTATCGTCGCCTCGTGGTTCTCCTGCGAGATTCCAGGCCACGACGTGGGGCAGTTTGTAATCGCCGGTCACCACAGCATCCGGATCGCCCAGGGCCACCTGAACCACCTGACCGGCGGTCCACTCACCGATGCCCGGCAGAGCCGTCAAGCGAACCATCGCATCGGGCGACGACATGGCGGCTGCTTCCTCCATTCTCATGGAACGGTGCGCAGCGCGGCGGATGGTGTCGGCACGCTTCCGCTCGATGCCGAAAATGTGGTACTGCTCATACTTGAGGGAAGCGAGCACATCCGGTGTCGGCTGGAGCATCATCCCGCCAGGGCCAGGCGCCGGCTCCCCGTGACGGCGGAGCAGACCGACGTAAGAGCGATTGGCAGCTTTGACAGCGACTCTTTGGCCGATCACGGCATTGAGCAAGGGTTCGAATATCGATCGAGTCCTACCGAACCGAAGGCCAGGCGCTCGCCGGTGCAGTTGGGCGACGACGCCGAAAGGGGCGAAATCGTCAGCGATGTCCTGCACTCCAACCAGCTCGTGGAGGTGATCGAGTGTCCACTCGGCCCCAGGCCCCCACGCCTCACCCTCGATCTCTAACCCTCCCCCGCTCACGCGTAACGTCGCAGGACCCTGCGGGGTGCGAGTAGCCCTCCAGATGGTGTCTCCGTCGACACGGTGAGCCCTCTTGCCGTGGGCCAAGGGCCCAAGCGTCAAGCGAAGGTCAATCGGTACCGGATTCCTGACAATGCGCCGCATCGAGCGCAAAGAGTAGGGGCAAGGGCCTGTGGTCCCCCTGGTACCGTCGTTATTGAACTAAGCCCGGGCGATCTCTTCGTCGAGAGTGGCGAGGCCCTCGAAGACCGGGTCGCTTTTCGAGATCGCGTCACGCAATTTAGTGGCAGTGCTCACGTCGCCCAGCGCGGCTGCGGCCCGTCCAGCGACGAACCAGACCCGGAGGTCCTCGGGGAACGGCTCTTTGATAACCCGGCCCGGTTTCGCCACCATCCATGCCTCGCGTGCCTTGCCCTCGTCAAGAAGATGCGATCCGTAGACGACCTTGCCTTCTTTGAGCACCACTGCGCTAGCACGTCTCCGTTGCAGCTCCTTGAAAGCCTCCCCCACATCCTTGCTCCGGCCCATGGCGCGCAAGCAATCCATCTCGACCGGCAGGTGTGTTACCTCGCCAGCAAGGCGACGATAGGTGCGCAGTTCTCGCAGCGATGTCTTCCACTCTTCGCTGCGATAAGCCGATAAACCCAAGATCTCTCTCACAGTGGCATCGCGGGGCGCCAACTCCTTGGCTCGCTCCGCCGCGGATAACGCCCGGCGGTATTGACCCTTGGTGTAGGCCTTCACTG
>JAOTWH010000143.1 GCA_029863035.1 Acidimicrobiia bacterium
GTCGACAGCGATGGTGCGTTGCACCGCGGCCATCTCGGCATCGGCCGTGCCCTCATCGCCGCCGGTGGGCTGTACCGAGCCATGGGCCGGGTCATAGTGACGCCACCCTTCTCGTGGCTGGCCCGGACCGTTTACGCCCTGGTGGCGAAGCATCGCCACAAGCTCCCCGGCTCGACAGAAGCCTGCCGCTTGCCCGGCCACCTGGAGCCGACGGCCTGTGGACTCCCACCAGCGATTCAACATCACCACTGACCCGGATCCGCGGGCGGTCGTGCTGGTCGAAGGCGCCAGCGATCAGAACGCTCTCGAAGCCCTGGCCGAGCGCCGCGGGCGGAATCTTGCCGGGGAGCGAGTTTCGATCGTCGCAACCGGGGGTGCAACGAACTTCGGGCGCTTCCTAGATTCATGGGGCCCTCACGGTGCTGGGATCAAGATGGCAGGTCTGATCGACGCTGGCGAGGAAGGTGACGTGCGGCGCGGCCTGCAACGGGCCGGTTTCGGCAACGGGCTCACCCGGGACGAAATGGAGCGACTGGGTTTCTACGTATGCGTCTTGGACCTCGAGGACGAGTTGATCCGCGCTCTCGGCGCTGACTCTGTCGAGAGAGTCGTGGTCGCGGCGGGCGAGCTCGGGAAGTTTCGTACCTTCCAGGGGCAACCGGCGTGGCAAGGAAGGCCTGTCACCGAGCAGCTACGCCGTTTCGTTGGGACGAGCTCCGGCAGGAAGATCCGCTACGGCCGGTTGCTGGTAGAGGCGCTGGATCTGGCCCAGGTGCCTCGACCGCTTGATCTCGTGTTGGCGCAGGTCTGACCAATGGGTAAGTCCGAACAGCCAAAGGTCCCTGGTCACGCGGGACGCGATACGCCACATTGAGGGAAGCCAATAGATGGGAGCGAAACATGAAGATCGCAGTGGGGTTCATCGACAGCCCAGAAGGGCATGCCGCGATCGACAGAGCAATCGAGGAGGCCCAACTTAGAAACGGAAACCTCTTGATCATCAACTCCAAGATCGGAGGCAGCCACGATGACGCCGGCGTCTTCATCGATATGGCGGAGTCGCTCAAGAACCTCGAAGCGCAATTGGCGGAGGTTGGCGTCCCTTACGAGATCCACGAGTTCGTCCGCGGCCAGAAACCGGCTCAGGACATCATCGATGCGGTAGCTGATCATGGCGCCGAGATGATCATCATCGGGATACGGAAGCGAAGCGCCACGGGGAAGATGCTGCTGGGCTCCAACGCCCTCGACATCCTCCACGACGCCACCGTCCCAGTTCTCTGTGTGAAGGCCCCCTAGTTCTTTCTAGGACACTCTCCTCTAGCCGGCACCCCCCTAGAAGGAACAGGCTGGCTCGCGGAGGAAAGGAGGCACCATGACCAGTACGCCAGTGCAGGTGCCTGAACGTGTTCGTGATGCTTCGGAGCGCTCCCGCAGCCGATTCGGCCTGCTGTGGGTCGCGGCGTTGATCGTCTTGGTTGCAGCAACGGGAGTCGTTCTCTGGCTTGTGTTCGGCGACGAGGGTCCGCCGACTGCCACCTTCGATGGCGAGGTCGCTACCTACAGCGGCCCAACCTCGTTCGAGGCCGGCACAGTCGCGTTCACGTTTGACGCCACCGAATACGACCCACGGGTGGTCTTCGTTCTCGCTCGCATGAATGACGACAGCCTGACCATGTCTGATCTCGAGACGTACGCCGCCGAGAATCCGGCCAGCGTGATGCCCGATTTCGTTGCGTCGATCTCAACGATCTTCGTTTCGGACCAGGTGATCGAAAGAGACATGACGCTCACCGAAGGCACGTGGTCAATTTGGGCCAACACATCCCCGAGCGAGACAGACAAGGCCCACCCGGCGGCGATCTTCGAGGTGACAGCAGCTAAGTAACCGGCCGTGCCAGTTCCACCAGGCGGTGGTCTGACGTGAACAGGCGCCTGACGATCCCGAAGGCGACGACCGCGGTTGTGATGGTGGTGGCGCCGAGTATCAGGTACATCACCGCCACCTGAACCCGCACCGCCTCGATCGGATCGACCCCGGCCAAGATCAACCCGGTCATCGCTCCCGGCAGCGAGATGATGCCCACCGCCTTGGTCGCCTCGATGCGGGGTATGAGCGCGGTGCGGATGGAGCTGCGGAGATAGGGCCGGGCGGCATCGAGCGAAGGCTGAGCAAGGGCCAGGCGGGCCTCCACCTCCAGGCGCTTGTCACGCAGCTCCTCAACGATGCGACGAGCAACCAGAACTGTGGCTGTCATCGAGTTGCCGATCATCATGCCGGCCAGCGGGACTAACGCCCGCGCCTCGAGCGGGAAGATTCCGAAGCCGAACAACACCCCCAGCGTGACCACTGCGGCAGCAGCGAAGGCAGCTATCGCGATGCCCCTTATGCCAGGTGCCTCCGGGGCACGCCGTCCCACGGTGTCCGCCGCCACGATGACCATGACCACGATCCACAGCCACGACCAGAACAAGGGCGTCTCCGGGTCGATGATCAATCCCAGGCCGAACCCGATCACCAGCAGCTGAACCAGGGCTCTGGTGGCAGACCACAGCAGGGAACCCTCGAGGCCGAGACGCTGAGCCAGCGACAAGCCGACGGCAACGGCCACCAAAACCAAGGACAGAGCCAAGCCGAGATAGGAAACATCACCCGGCATCGAGGAACTCCCGCACCTTGCCGTTGGCGTCTCTCACGTCGGACGCCGGCCCACTGAACTCAACTCGTCCCTCGAGTAAGACCAACAGGTCTTGCGCCAACCGTTCTGCCTGCGCCAGATCATGAGTCACCCACAGCACCGCCATGCCCTCTGCTCCGATGTGGCGAGCCGTCTCCTCGAGCCGGGCCTTGGGCGCAGCATCGAGGGAGGAAGAAGCCTCGTCGAACAACATCACTTCTGGTTGAGCGATCAGTGTCCTTGCCACGCAGGCACGTTGCGCTTCGCCACCCGAGAGGTCGTCACCCGTGCGGTCGAGAAAAGAGGGCCCCAGTTCGACTCGCTCCAGGGCATGGCGCAACTCGACGTCGTTGGCGCCCGGGCGAGCGACAAGAAGATTGTCGCGGACGGTCCCAGCGAACAGGGTGGGCCGCTGGAATACCATCCCTGCCCGGCGGCGAAGCTCCAGGGGATCCATCGCCGAGATGTCGGCACCTCGAAATCTCACCGCTCCCGTCGCAGGGATCTCGAGACGATTACAGAGACGAAGCAGAGTTGTCTTGCCCGAACCGGACGGACCGACGATGGCCGTGATGCCGCGATCTCGGATCGAGGCGGTGACGTCCTCGAGGATGATGGCTCCGTTGCGAACCACGGAAACGCCCTCGAAGGTGTAAAGGTTGGCCATCTGCGGGACGGTATCAGCGCCACACGCGCCACGTCAGCGCCGTCACGATGCCGGGCCCTTGTCCTCTGGTCGGAACTTGCCTGGCGCCGCACTATCGGCCAAGAAGAAGGAGAATCAGATGGAGAATCAGATGGATGATCGACGCCGAGAAGCAGTTGAGCGGCTGAAGCAGAAGCGGGACTTTCGAACCCACCTCTCTGTTTACGTCGTAGTCAACGCTCTGCTCGTTGCGATTTGGGCCCTGTCAGGGGCCGGTTACTTCTGGCCGGTGTGGACGCTACTCGGCTGGGGCGTAGGGATCGTCTTCCATTGGTGGGACACCTACATGCAGAAGCCCATCACGGAACAGCAGATCGAACGAGAGATGGGCCGGGGGGATCGCTAACCGAGATCGCCGACCAGGCCGATAAAGGAGCCGTCAGCTCTGACCCACCTCGCTTACGCGGTGTCCAACGCGGTTTCAAGGTGCCACACTTTGGCAACGATCTGCCACCCGATCCCGCCCTTCACAAAGCACAGATGATCAACGAAGACCTCTTGGTGAACTCTCAGCCGTACCTTCACAGTCGCACACTTCGGTGACAGCCAGTCGATCATGACGATCTCCTCCTCACGGTCTTGACCCTTGCTGGCGGGAGACACCCGAGTGGCAACAGCCTGGCGGAAGCTGGCAATGGGTTCAACGAAGATCGCCCCTTGATCAGCATCGAAGAGGCTGGACGAGGGGTGGAAGACTTGATCGAGCAAGTTGGCATCGCACAGATAGAGCGCATCGAAATAGGTCTGCACGGCTCTCGCCAACTCGGCATCTTCGACCTTCTCGGACATGGCGCTTTCCTTTCTGGCGCGATCGGATGACAAGAAGTCACCGACTGTAGAAGCTCAGGCGGCCAAGCCGTCAGCTCTTGGGTACCTCGCTCCAGGGGATGTCCTTGTCGACCCGGGGCTCTCCAGGCAACCCGAGGACTCGTTCCCCAACGATGTTCTTCATGATCTCGGAGGTTCCACCCTCGATCGAGTTCGCCCTGGCACGCACGAATGACCTTCTGATATCGCGATCTCCCGCTACGAAATCCTCGGGCAGGGAGTACTCGTAGCTGTCATAGCCCATAGCCTCTGCGCCCATGAGGTCGAGGGCGAAGTCGTAGATCCTTTTGTTGAGCTCGGCGTAGACCAATTTGGCGATGGACCCTTCGGGGCCAGGTGTTCCCTTTGCCCGTCCTTGAGCCGCACGCCAGTTGGTGAGTCGAGCCGTCTCCGCCTCGATCCACAACCGCATCATGTCATCGCGCTGCACGACATCGCCGGGGCTGTCCTTCCACAACCTGACTACCTCACCGATGGGCCCGTGCTCTCGCGGCATGACGGCCGCACCGATAGCGACTCGTTCGTTCATGAGCGTCGTCAACGAAACACGCCACCCGTCGCCCCGGTCTCCCAGCCGATCGGCGTCGGGAATGCGGACGTCGGTCATGTAGACCTCGTTGAACTCCGCCTCACCGGTTGCCTGGCGCAGCGGCCGAACCTCGACCCCTTCGGTCTCCATGTCCATGATGAAGTAGGTCATGCCCTTGTGCTTGGGAAGGTCGGGGTCGGTACGGACCACCAGCATCCCCCATTTCGAAACGTGGGCCAGCGTGGTCCACACCTTCTGACCGTTGGCGATCCACTCTTCTCCATCGAGGACGGCCTTGGCAGCGAGGGCCGCGACGTCCGAACCTGCTCCCGGTTCCGAGAACAATTGGCACCAGATCTCTTCGCCGGTGAACAGCGGTCGCAACCACCTCTTCTTCTGTTCCTCCGTGCCGTGCTCGATAACGGTGGGCGCCCCCATCCCGGTGCCGATGGGGTTGAACTGCGCGGAGAGCGGCGCTCCGGCCTCGAGCATTGCTTGATTCACCGTCACCTGGAGCCCAGGGGAAAGGCCTAAGCCGCCGTGCCCTTCAGGAAAACCGACCCAGGCCAGGCCAAGTTCGAACTGGGCACCGAGGAAGGCGACCCTGTCGCCCTTCGGATCGTTGTCAGCGAGGAGCTGACTGATGAGGTCGTCAACGTGTTTGGCGTCCCCAAGTTGGGTTGTCTCAGCCATCGCTGTCGAGATTAGCCCTGCCGCATTCGCTCGATAGCTGCGCTAACCGTTTCCTCCCAAACCGTCATCATCGACCGGGTGGCCGCAACTCGCTCGCCGGGGAAGTCGGCCGGGTCGATGGCGTCTCCGACCTCGATCTTGACGGGCCAGCGCGTGATCCGCTTGGCGCCTCGCCCCATCGACTCCTGGGTTCCCCAGATCGTCACCGGGACCAGAGGGACACCCGTTCTTTGTGCCAACCAGGCGGCACCGCGCTGCGGCGGCAGCTCGCCCCACGTCCAAACCCTGCGGCCCTCGGGGAACAATCCGATGACACCTCCAGCCTCCAAGTGGTTGATCGCAGTGCGCATGGCATGCAGAGGGATCTTGGTCCGGGTCATCGGTATCGCGCCGAAGTGGGTGATGAATTTATCGAAGCTGGGCCAGGTGCCGTAGAGC
>JAOTWH010000144.1 GCA_029863035.1 Acidimicrobiia bacterium
CGGCGCCTTCACGGGCGAGATATCGCCAACGATGCTTGCCAAGCTCTCGGTGAAGTTCGTCATTACGGGCCACTCCGAGCGCCGCCAGCTATTCGGGGAGGACGACACCGCCGTCAATCGCAAGGTACGAGCAGCCTTCGCCGCAGAGATGACACCGATCCTGGCAGTGGGGGAGACCCTGGAGGAGCACGAGGAAGGCCAGACCGAAGCCAAGGTCGGAGGCCAGGTCAGGGCTGGGATCCGACATCTCGAGCAAGGACAGGTGGAAAGCCTCGTCCTGGCCTACGAACCGATCTGGGCAATTGGCACCGGTCACACCGCCGATGCCGACACGGCCGGCCAGGTGGCCGGCTTCATCCGCTCCCAGGTCGAGGAGAAGTACCCCGGCGCCGGTGAGTCCGTTCGGATCCTCTACGGCGGATCGGTCAATCCCGGCAACATCACCGGGTTCATGGCGAAAGCAGACATCGACGGCGCCCTGGTGGGCGGAGCCTCGCTCGACCCCGACAGCTTCGCGGCCGTCGTCAGGTACTGGGTATGACCATGGATGTAGTCCTGTTGCGTCACGGTCAATCCACCTGGAACGCTTCTGGCCAGTTCACCGGCTGGACCGATGTCGGGCTGACCGAGGTCGGCACCCAAGAAGCACACCAAGCGGCGCACCTGTTGGCCGAGGAAGGTTTCACATTCGACGTCGCCCACACCTCGTTGCTGGTGCGCGCCATCCACACCCTCGACATCGCTCTGGCCGACATGGAGCTGTCTTGGATCCCCGTCTACAAGAGCTGGATGCTCAACGAGCGCCATTACGGGGCTTTGCAGGGTCTCAACAAGAAGGAGACCGCTCAACAATACGGCGACGAGCAGGTGCACATCTGGCGGCGCAGCTACGACGTCCGCCCGCCGCCTTTGGAGTTGACAGATGACCGACATCCATCCCACGACCGCCGTTATCACGACGTACCCCCAGACCAGCTACCCGCCAGCGAGTGTCTCCAGGACGTAGTCGATCGGATGCTTCCCTATTGGCACGAGAGAATCGTTCCCGACATTGCGGCAGGGAGGCGAGTCATCATCTCGGCCCACGGGAACAGCCTGCGCGCCTTGGTGAAGCACCTCGACGCCATTTCCGACGACGACATTCCACACCTCAATATCCCCACCGGCATTCCTCTTGTCTACCAACTCGACGACCAGCTACAGCCGATAGGGCATCGATACCTTGGCGATCCAGACAAGGCAGCTGAGGCGGCGCAGGCGGTCGCTGATCAGGCCAAGTAGTAGAAGCCTCGCTTACCAATATATGGGATATGAAGCTTGACCTTCGGCCCGCGAGTGGCGATACTTCCGCTCGGTAACCCGCTTCGTGTGCGGGTGGTTCTCTATCTCAAAGCACCGGCGATGGTCCCTGTCTCGTATGCAGGGTTGCGCCAGGAGCGAAAGGGCTCCTCATCACAGCATTAGTCGCGGTCGTCCATGGCCTGGTTTCGCTCGGTCTCATCGTTCTCGTGTTGCTTCACGGCGGCAGGGGCGGTGGCATGTCCGACATGTTCGGAGGCGGAATGGGACCTGGCGGTGGAACTGGGGCAACTGTGATGGAGAAGAACCTCGATCGGCTGACAGTGGTGGTGGCGATTCTCTTTTCCATCACAACCGTTCTGCTGTCGTGGCTCTTGAACTGAGCCAATAATTCAATGATTTCAAGCAAACAAGCACAGAGGAGGAAGCCGCTTTGAAGCGTTTTTCCATTAGCAAGCCCCTGATGTGGCTTGGCCTGTTGCTGGCTTTTGCTCTCGTTGCAGCTGCCTGCAGCGATAGCGAGTCGACGGAAACAACTTCCGCGCCGCCAGCGACAGAGGCCCCCGCCACTACAGAGGCACCAACGGAGACAACCCAGCCTCCGACCACAGAACCAGCGATGACCAAGCCCTATGGAGGGGAAGCGGTTGTCGCAAGCGACCAGGAGCCCCCAACGCTGAATAGCTTCGTTCCCGGCGGTGACAACTTCATCGTCTCGGTCGTTGGCAATTCCTACTGGACCGGCGTTCAGAAGATCGACGGGTTCACTCTCGAGCTGATCCCCGAGGTAGTCACTGAGCTTCCGACCGTCGCTAACGGTGGTATCACCATCAACGCTGACGGTACCGAGACGGTGCGCTATCAGATCCGCGATGAAGCCGTGTGGGCAGACGGTACCCCGATCTCGGGTGACGACTTCATGTTCACCTATGACACGATCATGGATCCCGACCTACCGACCTTCAAGCTGACCTACGAAGACATCGATCCGGCCTCTGTGAGCGCCGGACCGAAGACCTTCGAGTACACCCTCAACCAGCCGACCGTCCAGGCCGAGCTGATCTTCGGCACCCTTATTCCGAAGCACGATGTGGAGGGCACGGACTTCCTCAACGACTGGAACGACACGATGTGGGTGTCGGGTGGTCCGTTCAACTTCGAGACATGGCAGAAGGGCGAGTTCATCAAGCTGTCTCGCAACGACAACTACTGGAAGACCGATGCCGAGACGGGGCAACAGCTCCCGTTCCTCGACTCGGTCGTGTTCCGGTTCATCCCCGAGACGGCGTCTCTCATCAACGCCTTCAAGGCACGTGAGATCGACATAATGAACCCACCGCCCGCGATCGAGACGATCGAGGACCTTCAGACTCTGGAGCCTGAGGGTGCCAGCATCGAGGTTCTGTCCGGCCCGATCTGGGAACACCTGAACTTCCAGTTCGGCGATAACCGCCTAGGTCGGAACCCGGACTCGATGAACGAGCACCTGAAGTACCGCCAGGCGGTGGCGCACGCCATTGACAAGCAGAAGATCGTCGATGAGATCCTCAAGGGCCAAGTCGAGCCGTTGGGTTCATTTGTCGATGCGTTCTCACCGACGCTGTCACATGGCAACTGGGATGCCTTGTATCCGTACGATCCCGCCGCTGCACAAGCGCTGGTAGATGAGCTGTGCGCCGAGGTCGATCCGTGCGGACCCAATGGCAAGCCCTTCGCGATCTTCTCGACGACTTCGAACAACGATGCACGTGTGACGCTGTCACAGCTGTTCATCTCGATGTTCGAGGACGCCGGTATGGAGTACGAGGCTCAGCTCGAGGACAGCTCGCTGTTCTTCGGTGAGACTCTCGACTTCGGCAATTGGGACTTCGGCGAATGGGCATGGCTGGGAACACCTGGCTTCGCAGGACTGGTCAGTATCTTCGACCTGTTCGATCCTGAGTCTCCGCCACCGGACGGGCAGAACTTCTATCGCTGGGGTACCCCAGAGGTAACTGGAGCAGACCCCGACGGCTTCAACCAGGGCGCTTCGTCGAATGTCAACGCTTCCACCGAGAGGTTCGCCGCGATACGCGACCGGCTGAACGCCACGGTGGACACCGATGAGCTGACCGCACTCATGGAAGAGGCTGAGGCCATCCTTGCGGCCGAGGTCGTCATCATCCCGCTCTACGCCCGGTTGGACCCGGGTGCAGTCTGGGCTGACGAGGTTGCCGGCTACAAGCACAACCCGTCACAGCAAGGTGACACTTGGAACATGGAGGAGTGGTACCGACTCGACATATAGAGTCGACACGATTGATGAGAAAGGGCCCCGCAAGGGGCCCTTTCTTCATGCTTCGCTTGATCATCGTCGAACGTCTCGGGGGGCGCTCAAGAGGTTATCCACAGCTCCGGGACCAGCAACAGCAGGGGCATCCGCCGTTATAGTGGCGTCGAGTCGGGGCTCCGAGGTCACATGTTCAACTATGTGGTGAGGCGATTGGTCTACGGGTTCGTGACCCTGCTCGCCCTCAGCATCATCGTCTTCTCGATGCTGCAGATGTCGGGTGGAGGCCCGCTCGACAGGCTGAAGTCGAATCCCCGTATCGACCAGGCCTTCATCCAACAGGTCACCGAGTTCTACGGCCTCGATCAGCCCGCCTACAAGCAATACCTCACCTGGGGCGGCAAGTACCTGCAGGGCGACTGGGGGATCTCGTTCCAGGGCACGCAGCCCGTTGCCGAGCTCATCGGCAGCCGGCTGTTCTCCACTTTGCGCTTGATGTTCACGGCACTGGCACTGTCGGTGATGATCGGCATCCCGTTAGGCATCTACCAGGCGATGCGACAATATTCGTTCTTTGACCAGTTAGGTACAACCGCCGCCTTTGTCACCTTCTCGACTCCGATATTCATCATCGCGATCGGGTTACAGCTGCTGTTCGCGGTGTATTTCGAACGTTGGACGGGGGTGAAGCTCGTCTACACGGCGGGCATGAATTCCTCCTCGTATGACGAGTTAGGGACTCTGGCCAAACTCGGCGACACGGTTCAACATCTGGCGCTCCCCGCCATTTCCATCGCGGTCATCTCGATCGCCATCTACTCCAGGTTCCAACGCGCCTCGATGCTCGAGGTGTGGCACAGCGACTACTTGCGGACTGCTAAGGCCAAAGGACTGCCGCGACGACGCGTGATCCTGAAGCACGCCTTGCGGAACGCCCTCATCCCGGTGGTGACCCTGATCTCGCTTGATATCGCAGCGGTGATCGGCGGGGCCATCATCACCGAGACCATATTCGGCTGGCCAGGGTTGGGCCGGCTGTATATCACGGCCATCGGGCAGCTCGACTACCCGCTGGTGATGGCGATCGTCATGGCGATCGGTATCGGCGTGGTGATCATGAATCTCATCGCCGACATCGCCTACGGCTTCTTGGACCCACGTGTCCGATATGACTGACACCCGCGATCACGAAGATGGAGTAGTAGACGCCACTACCGCGCAGTTCGCAGACGACGCCGAGGGGATGTCGGTCGAGCCGGTAACACAATGGCACCTGTTCTGGACCCGTTTCCGCCGCCATCGCATGGCGATGATCTCGGCGATCGTATTGCTCATCATCGTCCTGTCGGCGGTGTTCGCCGATGTGCTGCCGATCAAGGACCCCTACTCCGAGTTCGTCGACAGCACCGGACGAGTTCTATCGAACGTTTCGCCTCGGACAGACCACATCATGGGCACCGACACCCTGGGCCGCGACATCTTGGCGCGCGTCATCTTCGGTGGTCGTACCAGCCTCATCGTTGCCGGGGTTACCGGTCTGCTCGTGGCCGGTCTGGGAACAGTGGTGGGTGCCATCGCCGGCTACTACGGCGGCATTATCGACCAGGCGCTTATGCGCTTCACGGACCTCGTGTTGAGCTTGCCGCTTCTGCCGGTGGCTATCGTCGCCGCCAGGGTGTTCGGTGGGTCGTTGTATACGCTGGCGTTGCTGCTCGGCTTCTTGTTGTGGGGGACTCTCGCTCGGATCGTCAGAGCCGAGTTCTTATCGCTACGCGAGAAGGAATTCGTGGAGGCGGCGCGCGCCGCTGGCGCCAAGGACCGGCGCATCATCTTTCGCCATGTGCTCCCTAACGCGATGAGCCCGATTATCGTGCAGTCCACTCTCATCGTCGGTACCGCCATCATCTTGGAGGCGGCTCTGTCGTTCCTTGGCTTCGGGGTACGGCCGCCCACTCCGGCTTGGGGCCAGATGGCCAACGATGGAGCCCAACTTGCGGCCAACGGCTTCTGGTGGCTGGTGGTCTATCCGGGGCTGGCTTTGATCATCACTGTGCTTTCAGTCAACTTCCTCGGCGACGGCCTGAGAGACGCTCTCGACCCGACGCAGACCATCGAGCGGAGATAGCCGATGTCGAAGCCGCTTCTCGAGGTCAACGACCTCCGCACCTATTTCACAACTGAAGAAGGTGTGGTGCGCGCCGTTGACGGCATCAGTTTCACCATCAACGAGGGGGAGCGGTTCGGGGTC
>JAOTWH010000145.1 GCA_029863035.1 Acidimicrobiia bacterium
TCGACCGTCGTGAGCCAGACCGGCTGGTATTGCGCGTCCATGGCGAAGTAGGCATCGGCGTCAACACCGATCAACGCGGCATCGAGCCCGAGGTCGTTGATGGCATCACCAGCAGGCAGGTTGATGGCGCCACCCACCGGGATGCTGATGTCGCAGCCTTCCTGGAACTGGGACTCCGCCGTCTGCCGAGCCAGCCCCATGTCGGTGAAGCTGCCGGTGAACGAACCGTCCTGGGCATCGACATCCCAGCCGAGGACCCTGACGTTCGTTCCCTTGACCACGTTGTAGTGGTCAGCACCACGCGTGAATCCATCCATGAAGATGGAAACCGTGGGGAAATTGGCGCCACCATACGTGCACAGGATTCCAGTTTGGGAAACGCCCGCCGCCAAATAGCCTGCCGCGAAGGCTGCCTGGTCGGTCTGATAGACCAATTCGCGCACGTTCGCCAGGGCCAGCGGCGCGAAGTCCGCATCGGTCAGCACGTTGTCGATCATCGTCCAGATGATGTCCGGGTTGGCTTGCGCGTTGATGGCCGTCACCTCACCGAGGGCGAAGCCGACGGTCACAATGTGCTCGCAACCCTGCGAGATCATTTGGTCGATGTTCGGCTGCCAGTCCGAGGCATCAGTGGACTCAAGGAAGAACGAGTCTTCTGTTGCGTACCCTGCAGCCTGTGCATCCTGAACGCCCTGCCAGGCGCTGGCGTTGAAGCTACGGTCGTCGACACCCGCCAGGTCTGTCACTAGGCAGGCCTTGACTGCATTGGCAGCCGATGCGGCCGTCGTCGTCGTGGTCTCGCCAGCGGCCGTAGTCGTAGTCTCACCCGCAGCCGTCGTGGTGGTCTCGCCCGCCGTCGTCGCCGTGTCGCCGTCACCGCAGGCTGCGGCTACAAGAGCGAACACCGCCAACAGGGCGACAAGCGCGACCCAATTCATTCTTTTCATGGTTGGATAGCCTCCTAGTGGAATCTCCAGCGGGAGTCCTTATCCCGCCCTCTTAAGTGTAGTAGCGCAACAATGTTCTATCCCAAGAACGAGCCCCGAGGACAACTTCTGAATGCGGAACGAGAGTTCATGAACATCGTCGACATCAAGAACGTGGCCCCGCCACCAGGGTGGGGAGTAGCGGTTGATACTCGAGCCCTTGTGCAGCTCGCCTCATCATGGAAGTACGAAGGATTTCCGGTTCCTCAATGGGACTACCCGGGGCTTCCGGTCGGCCTCAACCCGCCGGCATGGTTCGATTTCTGCGGCCTGGCGGTGGCCGTCCTTGCCTGTCTGTGGCCTCCCGCGGGCGAAGCGATGTGGTCGACGGAGCATTACGGCCACAAGCTCACGGACGCACCGGCGCTGTTTTCATGTTTCGCTCGGGGTGTGCCGATCGACACGCCTGGCCTCGCAACCTCTCTTTTTGTCGGGTGGACCGAGGACGAAGCCGAAAGCTTCTTTGCCGGTTCGGGCGTTTTGCAGCTCATCCCGGCCCGGCGCCGAACACTGCAGGAGGTGTCCATCTCCCTCGCCGAGCGGTGGGAGGGTCACTTCGTGAATCTGGTCGAGGACGCCCGGTACTCAGCTCCGGGGATCGTCGAGCGCCTTGTGAAGACCTTTCCGGCGTATCGAGACAGATGGAAGTCGGATCATGGATTGTTGGAATTCAACAAGCTGGCCCATCTGAGCGCTGCCATGATGGCCTTGGGCTCCGGGATCGATATCACGGGGCTCGACGCCCTTCCCGTCTACCCGGACTATATGCTCCCGATGGTGCTCCGCCACTACGGGGTACTCACCTACGAGCAGGAGCTGGCCGATGCGGTCGACGGTCGCCACCTGATCCCACCCGGCAGCAATTGGGAGCTGGGCATTCGTTGGGCGACCGTGTACGCCGGCCACCAGCTCACCAACGAGCTCCACCGCCTCGGGAATCCCGTCGTAACTCCCGCCCTGGACTACTTCCTCTGGCACCAGGCAGTGCTGGGACCGCGGGCCGGCACAATGGGCGAACACCACCGAACCGTGACGATGGCGTACTGAACGAAGTCATCAGTTATCAGTTGCTACCACCGTCTGACAACTGAACGGGCGGCCCCGAGGGGCCGCCCGACTGACAACTGATAACTGCAAAGCTTCGTTACTCGCTTTCGGCCATCTCGATGGGTGGCTGGTCGGGCGCCTCGACTTCTTCGAAGACTAGTTCTCCGGTCTCGGCGTCGAAATCGACCACGATGGTGATACCCGCCTTGAAGTCTCCCAAAAGGACTCGCTCCGACAGCGGGTCTTCCAGCATGCGCTGTATCGCCCTTCGCAGCGGCCGGGCGCCCAGTTCGGGGTCGTAACCCTTTTCGGCCAGGTGCACCTTGGCGGCATCCGACAGGGCGAGCGAGAGGCTTTGTGACTTCAGCTGATCGTGAACCCTCTGCAGCATCAGGTCGACGATCTCCTTCACCTCATCGAGGGTGAGCTCGTGGAAGACGATGACCTCGTCGATCCGGTTGAGGAACTCCGGGCGGAAGTGCTTCTTGAGCTGATCGGTCACCTTGGCCTTCATGTGCTCGTAGGACACATCTTCGCCCTCGGCCACGAACCCGACCGCTTTCTTGCGGAGGTCGGCTGTACCCAGGTTGGAGGTCATGATGATGACCGTGTTCTTGAAGTCAACGATGCGACCCTGGGCGTCCGTGAGGCGGCCATCCTCGAGGATCTGCAGCAGTGTGTTGAAGACATCCGGGTGGGCCTTCTCGATTTCATCGAACAGCACCACCGAGAAAGGCTTGCGCCGCACCGCTTCGGTCAACTGCCCGCCTTCGTCGTAGCCGACGTATCCGGGCGGGGAGCCCACCAGCCGGCTGACCGTGTGCTTCTCCATGTACTCGGACATATCGAGCTGGATCAGGGCAGCTTCGTCGCCGAAGAGAAACTCGGCAAGCGTCTTGGCAGTCTCCGTCTTACCGACCCCCGACGGACCCAGGAAGATGAAGGAACCCGAGGGGCGCTTGGGATCCTTCAATCCTGCTCGCGTCCGCCGGATGGCCTTGGAGACCGCGACGATGGCATCGTGTTGCCCAATGATCCGCTTGTGCAGCTCGTCTTCCATATTGACGAGCCGGGCGGTCTCTTCCTCAGTCAAGCGGTGCACCGGGATGCCGGTCCACAACGCCAGGACTTCGGCAATCTCTTCTTCGTCGATGACCCAATCATTCGTGATCCCGGCAGCCTTTTGTTCGCGCTCTCGTTCGGCACGGTCGGCTATGAGTGAGCGCTCCTGATCGCGCAGCTGAGCGGCCCGTTCGAACTGCTGGGCCTGGACGGCCTCCGTCTTCTGCGAACGGATGCCGGTCAATTGCTCGTCGAGTTCTTTCAGCTCGGGGGTGGCTCCGGTCCGGTTGATCCGCATCCGGCTTCCCGCCTCGTCAATGAGGTCGATGGCCTTATCGGGCAGGTGCCGATCGGAGATGTACCGGTCGGCCAGGTTGGCGGCACTGACCAGGGCACCTTGCGTGAACCGGACATTGTGGTGCGCTTCATAGCGGTCCTTCAAACCGTCCAGGATCTGAATCGTGTCGGCCACCGTCGGCTCATCGACCTGGATGGGCTGGAACCTACGCTCCAGTGCCGCGTCCTTCTCTAGGTACTTACGGTACTCCTCGAGAGTGGTGGCACCGATGGTCTGCAGCTCACCGCGAGCCAGCATCGGCTTGAGGATGCTGGCCGCATCGATGGCCCCCTCAGCCGCTCCCGCCCCCACCAACGTGTGGATCTCATCGATGAAGAGCAGGATGTCACCGCGCGTGCGGATCTCCTTGAGCACCTTCTTGAGCCGCTCCTCAAAATCGCCGCGGTAGCGTGATCCGGCCACGAGGGCCCCCAGATCCAGGGTGTAGACCTGCTTACCGTCGAGCGTCTCGGGGACCTCACCAGTAACGATCCGCTGCGCAAGACCCTCGACAATCGCCGTCTTGCCGACCCCCGGCTCGCCGATCAACACCGGGTTGTTCTTAGTCCGACGAGACAGGATCTGCATGACCCGTTCGATCTCGCGTAGCCGTCCGATCACCGGGTCCAGCTTTCGATCGCGGGCCATCTGAGTGAGGTTCCGACCGAACTGATCTAGCACCGTCGACCCGGACGGGCCGCTCTCGCGGCCACCTGTCCCGGCTGCCTGCTCCTCGGACGGCGCTCCCGAGAGCAGCTGGATTACAGTCTGGCGCACCTTGGGGAGATCGGCGCCCAGCTTCTGCAGGACCTGGGCGGCCACGCCTTCGCCTTCCCGAATGAGGCCGAGCAAGATGTGTTCGGTACCGATGTAGTTGTGACCCAGCTGCAGCGCTTCCCGCAGGCTCAGCTCGAGGACTTTCTTGGCGCGGGGCGTGAAGGGAATATGCCCACTCGGTGACTGCTGTCCCTGGCCGATG
Source organism: Acidimicrobiia bacterium (assembly GCA_029863035.1). The sequence goes on from JAOTWH010000145.1 coordinate 4,412, forward strand.
ATCTCCACAACCTGGGTGCGTACCGAATCGAGGTTTATGCCGAGCGACTCCAGGCCCTTGGCGGCAACCCCTTCGCCCTCGTGGATCAACCCCAGCAGTATGTGTTCGGTTCCGATGTAATTGTGATTGAGAAGGCGCGCTTCCTCTTGAGCGAGGACCACGACTCTACGCGCCCGATCTGTGAACCGTTCAAACACGGCACCAGCCTCCTAAGCCAACATCCGCATCCTCGATCCGACGGGGACGCGTCCCGGCAGTATAGCGATGGGCCTTTCCTAGCCCTCCACCTCTCCCTATGCGGTCGGCCTGTTCTGCGATGACTTGAGCCTTTCCCGTGGCCTTCTGTTCTAACACTAGGCCCCCGTGACTTCATCCCGGCCTCCAAAATGCGCGACGTCACTACCATGCAACACCGCACTCGGCGGAGATCCGAATGGACGCCCCTGAACTGACCGATTTGATACCGATCCCTCAGGTCTGGGAGCGTCTCGATCGTGTCGAGAAACGCCTGATCGAAGCTTCTCAAGCCGACGACGCTTTCCTCACCGCGATTGCCCAACACGGGCTCCTGGCCGGCGGAAAACGCTTCCGGCCTCTCCTAGCCCAGCTGACGGCGGAGTTCGGCCCCAACCTCGACCACCGGGCGATCGACGCGGGCGCGGCGGTCGAGCTCATCCATCTGGGAAGCCTGTACCACGACGACGTCATCGACGAGGCAACTACCCGGCGAGGAGCCGAGTCGGTAAACAGCAACTGGACCAACACGATTGCCATCCTGGCCGGCGACTTCTTGATGGCGAGGGCTTCGGAGGTAGCGGCCTCGACCCTGGGGCAAGAGGCAGTCCGGCTGCTGGCTCGTACCTATGCAGAGTTGGTCGAGGGCCAGACGCTGGAGCTCCAAGTCGACCACGACCTTAACCACGGGCCGTCCGTCTACTACCGGATCATCGGGGGCAAGACTGCCAGCCTGATGCGCACGTCGGCTCGGCTTGGAGCAATGGCCACCGACGCTCCACCGGGAGTGATCGAGGCGGTCAGCACCTGGGCGTGGGAGCTGGGCATGGTGTTCCAGATCACCGACGACGCCCTCGATCTGGTCGCCACCGATGGCTACCTCGGGAAGCCGGCCGGATCGGATATCGGAGAAGGCAAATACACACTGCCGGTCCTGCTGGCTCTGACGGGACCGGACCGGTCTCGCATCTCCGAACTCCTCAATAATCGCCCATATCCACCCGAGGCCGTCGGAGATGCGAGACCGGTCCGGTCCCG
>JAOTWH010000146.1 GCA_029863035.1 Acidimicrobiia bacterium
GGGACATCATCCGCATGGCACAGCTCAATTGCCTCGACCTCAATCCGTGGACGGTTCGAGCCGAGGACATCGACCACCCCGACGAGCTCCGAATCGACCTAGACCCCACTCCCGACTCATCTTTCCAAGAGGCGCGGGAGGTGGCCGCCGTGGTGCGAGACATCCTGGCTGAGTACGGCTTGGTTGGATGGCCTAAGACCTCGGGAAGTCGGGGCATTCACATCTACGCCCCCATCGAGCCCGAGTGGACTTTCCACGAAGTGAGACGTTGCGTGCTTGCCGTTGCCCGGGAGGCCGAGCGTCGCCACCCCCGTGCCACGACGGCATGGTGGAAGGAGGAGCGCAGCGGCGTGTTCCTCGATTACAACCAGGCGGCACGCGACAAGACGATCGCTTCCGCCTATTCGGTCCGTCCCACCGGCTATGTGTCGGTCCCGTTCCTGTGGAAAGAGCTTGACACCGTCGAGATCGAAGCCTTCGACCTGGCCACCTTCCCCGCTCGGTGGAAGGCGGTGGGAGACCTAACCGAGAAGATGTTCGATAAGCCGGGCCGCCTGGAGAAGCTCTTGGAGCAGGTGGCGATCGATGAGGAGAACGGCATCGGAGACGCTCCCTGGCCTCCGCACTACCCAAAGCAACCAGGCGAGCCGCCCAGGGTCCAACCTTCAAAAAGGAAGATGGAGGGCTGATTCTTTCCCTCTCCTGATTCTGAGCTTCTCCCGCTTGCGGGGGAAGTACCCCGAGCGAAGCGAGGGGGGATGGGGGAGCTGCTCTGCATCACCGAAAACAAGAGTCAACAACGGCGTCCGAACACTCGAACATCAGCTCCCCCTCCGACCTCGGCCTGCGGCCTCGGCCACCTCCCCCACCCTTCGGGCGGTGGAGGGAAAGAGAGCGGGAGAAGGGAAGAACGCGAAAATCAGCTCTCGAGCTCGTGCACGATCGCATCCAATACAGCGTCCATTTGGTGCAAGACCTCATCGTTCCAGAAGCGGAGGATCTTGTAACCAAGCTCCCGCAAAGCAGCATCTCGCTGAGCGTCATATGAGCTTTCGTTGTGTTGTCCGCCGTCGACTTCGACCACCAACATCGCGCTCTTGCAGACGAAGTCGACAATAAACCTCCCGATGGGCGCTTGCCTTCGAAAGTGAAGTCCCAGCCTTCCGCCCCGCAGCTCGAACCAGAGACGCTGCTCGGCGTCGGTCATCTCGCGACGCAGCTCTCGCGCCCGGCCAACCATCGGGTCTCGAACCATCGCCTATTCGTACGCGAACAGGACCTCGGGCTCTACCCCTTCACCACCACTGAGAAGCCCTCCCCCTCTGGGCGCTCCAGCTGGTCCGAGGTGCACTGATCCGCATCCTTGTCGGGACGCCATCGTTCGAACCTCGTGGCGTGGCGGAAGCGTCCCTCGGCCAGCTGGTCGTAGCTGATCTGAATCACGACACCCGGCTCCACCGGGGTCCACGACATGTCTTTGCCGCCCGACCATCGGCTTTCTCCCCCGGGCTGGCGAGCCTCGCTGCCAAAGCTCTCGCCCGACTTGAGTTGCTCGAACTGGGCTAATAGCTCGCCACGGTCGTGATCGGAGAAGCCGGAACAATGCCCGATGAAGTGCAGATCACCGCTGTCGTCGTACAGGCCAAGTAACAGCGAGCCGATCTTGTCGCCGTCCTTGTGAACCCGATATCCCCCGACCACACAATCAACCGAACGCCGGTGCTTGATCTTGATCATCTCTCTCTTGCCCTCGACATAGGCAGCGTCGAGTTGCTTGGCGATGATCCCGTCACATCCTGCTGCCTCGAACTCATCGAACCACGCCTTGGCTGTCGCCACAGCATCGGTGGATGGAGACAAGTTCCACCGATCGCCAAGCTTGGGATACAGAGCCTCCAGACGGCTGCGTCGCTCGGAAAATGGCTTCGACCTGAGATCGGTCCCCTGGTCGGCCAACAGGTCGAAGGCCACCAACTGCGCTGGGATTTCCTCAGACAACATGTTGACCCGCGACTCAGCCGGGTGGATGCGGAGCTGAAGCGAGTCGAAATGGCTGATGTCATCCACCACTACCACCACCTCGCAATCAACAACCGTGCCCCCTGGCAGGCGCCCCAGTGCCGGTCCCAGCTCGGGGAAGTAGCGAAGCAGGGGCTTCTGGTTACGGCTATCGAGGCGGGGCTCATCGCTCCAGGCCACGGCACGGAACCCATCCCACTTTGGCTCATAGGCCCACCCCGGCGGCTCGGGGAACTTGTCGCGGACCTTGGCCTCCATGGGAGTGATGGGCGGTTGGAAGGGCCAGGCGGTCACCTCGCCGAGACTAACGGTGCAGCGGATTACGGTGAGACGGTGATCAGGACCATCTTCTTCGATGTCGGCGGGGTGCTGTTGACCAACGGTTGGGATCGACACTCTCGCGCTCGGGCCATCGCCGATTACGGTCTCGACGCCGAGGACTTCGCAGAACGGCACGAACTGATCGCGGCAGATTTCGAGATTGGCAAGCTGTCGCTCGACGAGTACCTAGATCGCACCGTGTTCTACAAGGAACGCGAGTTCGGCCGGGATTCCTTCGTCGACTTCATGCGAGCCCAGTCGCAGCCCATTCCGGGAGCATTGGAGCTCCTGGCCGAGGTGTCCGCCCAAGGCGACCATCTGCTGGCGACGCTCAACAACGAATCAAAGGAGTTGAACGAGTTCCGCATTGAGGCGTTTGGGTTGCGGGACCACTTCGCCCTGTTTCTCAGCTCGTGCTATCTGGGGGTCAAGAAGCCAGACGAGGCGATGTATCGGGTAGCGATCGACATCACCCAGCATCGCATCGAGGAATCGCTGTTCATCGACGACCGCGAGCTGAACCTGGAATGCTCCAGGCTGTTGGGCATCAGCTCGGTGCATTACGAGAACCCGGAAAAGCTGCGAGCGGTGTTGGTCGAACGTGGAGTGTTGACGAGATAGTCGGGTCTCGTGCGATCTTTGCCAAGTAGCGCCAGCACCCAAGTAGATTCGCATCGAAAAGCTGGGTGACGAACTGAACACGACCCGATCGATCTTTGCTGCCATATCGCTCATGGGACTAATCGCGGCCAGTTGCTCCAGCACCGATGGCGGGGCGACAACAACCGCGGTGCCGGAATCCGAAGTCGGGCCCGCAAGTGACTCAACCACGATTCCCGCCGACTCTTCTTCGACGACGACGTCCACGTCAACAACCACGACGACTTCACCACCGGCTACCTCCGCTGCCACCACGTCCACCACTACGACAACGGTCCCACCCACCACGACAACCACAACCACGACGACGACGACATCCACGACCACGCCGACGCCCACGCCTACAACAACAACCACGACAACTACGGCTGCACCACCGCCTTCGTCAGCGTCGGTGGCTATTGGGGACAACTTCTTCTCTGGCAACGTCACCATTGCACTAGGAGGGTCAGTGACCTGGACATGGACCGGGGCCAACATGCACTCCACGACTTCAGGCGGCGATTGGGATTCGGGTATCCAGGTAAGCGGAACCTTCGCTCACACATTCAGCAGCGCGGGAACATTTAACTACTTCTGTACGGTGCACCCCTTCATGACGGCGTCGGTCACGGTGGTCGCTCCGTAGCGATATGCCGGGGTGGCCATCGACGAGCGGATTAGCGAAGAGAAGAACGTCTGCGAACGAGTTGACACCCTCCCCCAAGCGGGAGAGGATTCGTTCGCCCTAGCTGGATACATCTGACTCCCACTCCCGCGAGTCCGTCAGCTGCATGGCTCTATTCCCCGCGAAACCAGAGCCGTACCACTCTCGATATGTGGTCCTTCGACCACGATGGGTGTCGGACGCGAGGGGACCCCCGCCGGAGCAGGGGTCCCCTCAGCCTCTTACTCAGCCTTGCCGGGACTCACGCAGGCGTGAAGCTATTTGCCGGTCCAGAACACGCGGACCGTAGCCGAGAATTGGAAGACTCCAGTACCGAAATCGGGGTCATCCACCACTTCGTCCTCGCCGCTGAACGTGCATACACCGTGTAGGTGGGACTTCGTGTTCTTGGGTGCCTTCTTCGTGAACACGTCCGGTGGCAAAACCACCGGGTCTTCCCCATCGGGTATGAACGTGGCGTTGTATACAAATCCATAGGGAATGTACACACCGGTGCTGGCGGAAGCGAAGCCCGGTGTCCATAGTCCGTTGCCGCCGTTGGCGGTGATGGTTCCACCCGGAACTCCTTCACAAGTCAGCTCAAAGGTCTCCGCCTTCGGGTCTGCCGCAGCTGGTAGCGCCGCACCCACCACCAAGGCAGCTGTTAATGCGACGACGATGAATCTCCTCATCTCCGTCACCCCTCTCTTGCTTGGCCCCCGACGGGGGCATTGGCAGGGAACCTACACATCTACGCAGAGTGGTGCCGGCGCGACCCCAAGCGAGGTCACGCCCCGGTGTGCCAGTGTTTACGAATGCTCCTAGAGGACTAGACGCGAAGGGACCCCCGCCGGAGCAAAGGCGACGTCCAGCCCGATCAGGGCTGGAAAGGAGTCGAGGGTCGACCGAAGGGAGACACGATCCGAGCAATGCGAGCCTCGATCGAACGCGCTCCGGGGGTGAGACTCGAACTCACAACCTACGGATTAACTCCGCTACGGCCCGGATCTCTGACCTGGGCCTTCGCCGATTCGCCAATTAGCCATTGGCAATTCACCCTTCACTGGTTTTCAGTGTTTCGCGTCGTTTGTGGGTGTCATGTGGACAGAATGTGGACAGGCGAACAGGGTGGTTATGGGTGGTTCCGTAGCAGTTGGGTAGCAAGGAGAGGTCCATCACCGCAGCAGTGGGCCAGCCGGATTGGCTGTCTGGCTTGTGTGTACCAGGTGCCAGGAGAGGACCAAGCGTTTCCTATGGAAACGCAGGGAGCACTCAGGCCAGGAGTGCCAGGTCAAGGCTGATCTCGGCCTTGACCTGGCGTTAGCCACATCACATCTTCAACGTTAGGACCCGCAGCAACGGATCAGCATCCGCCAACGTTGGCGCGGGACCAAAGCGGGTACCGTGGCTCCTAACGCCGTAAGGAATCTGGTCATGCTGCGACGCCTCCGCGGCCTATTCATCATCATCAGGGCGCTCCTGCCAGTTCTCCTCGTGGTCGGAGCGACCATCATCACCTGGCTGGCGGCGCAGTCGGTTGTGGAGGCCACCGGTGACTACGGCGACGATCTGGCGGTGCAGCTCGCAGAGATCGAGGCGGCAATCGATACCGCCAACGATGGCCTCGAGGCCATGGGGAGCTACGTTACGTCGTCGGCCGAGGCCGCCGAGGAGCTGCTGGCATCGGTCGGAGCTCTGAAGGACAACGTCGAGATCATCCTGCCCGCGGTTGACATCCCCGACTTCGCCATCCCGATCGTCGATGTGGTGATCGGCCTTCCAGAGTTCCAGCTCGGCGATGGCATCCTCACCATCCCAATCCCTGGTGTCGAGCCGCTCCAGTCGCTCGCCAACGAGCTTGCCGATGCGGGACGGCGTGCGATCGAGCCGGTGCTGAAGGTCGGCGCACTTGCCGACGTGCCGCCGCAACTCGAGCAGGCAGCTGAAGACAGCGTTCAATACGCCGGCGACATCCGATCAATTGTCGGTGGATGGCTCACC
>JAOTWH010000147.1 GCA_029863035.1 Acidimicrobiia bacterium
GGGGTTGCTCCTTCGGCCACCGTCGCCATCACCGAACGAGCCAAGGCGCTGCGTGCTGCGGGTGAGGACGTTATCGGATTCGGAGCGGGTGAGCCCGACTTCCCGACGCCCGACCATATCGTGGCCGCAGCCCGAGAGGCAGCGGGGGACGCCGCCAACCATCGTTACACCCCAACCGCAGGACTTCCCGAGCTGCGCCAGGCCATCGCTACCAAGACGCAGCGCGACTCCGGGTACATCATCGAGCCGTCACAGGTGTTGGTAACCAATGGCGGTAAACAGGCTGTCTACGAGGCCTGCCTCACTCTGCTCGACCCGGGAGATGAGGTGCTATTGCTCGCTCCCTACTGGGTCAGTTATCCCGAGATCGTGAAGCTGGCAGACGCAGTCCCCGTTGAGGTGTTCGCCGGGGATGAGCAAGGTTTTCTGGTGACCGTCGACCAACTCGAAGCCGCACGCACCGAACGCAGCAAGCTGTTGATCTTCGTTTCGCCTTCTAACCCGACCGGCGCGGTCTACAACCCGGACCAAGTAGCGGCCATCGGGCGGTGGGCCGCCGAGCAAGGCATCTGGGTGCTGACCGACGAGATCTACGAGCACCTCATATACGACGAGGCCGTCGCCAGGTCGCTGCCGGCGCTGGTGCCAGAGCTAGCAGAGCGATGCGTGGTCGTGAACGGGGTGGCGAAGAGCTACGCCATGACCGGATGGCGAGTGGGATGGATGATCGGCCCGGTAGAGGTGGTCAAGGCGGCAACCAAGCTGCAATCTCAGATGACGACGAACGTCGCCAACGTGTCCCAGCGAGCAGCGATAGCGGCAGTGAGCGATGATCTGTCGGCGACGGAAGCCATGAGGAAGGCCTTCGACGTGAGACGACAGACCATGCACCGCATGCTCAACGAGATCGATGGAGTGGACTGTGTGGAGCCAAACGGTGCCTTCTACGCGTTCCCCAACATGAACGGGTTGTTGGGAAGGCCGCTGGCTGGTCGCACTGCCGCCACAACGATGGAGTTGGCCGAGCTGGTTCTGGAAGAAGCCAAAGTGGCCTTCGTGCCGGGCGAGCCATTCGGCGCTCCCGGCTACGCCCGATTCTCATACGCCCTGGGCGACGACGAACTAGTCGAGGGCTTGGGGAGACTCGCCGTTCTGGTCGGCTAATCGACCAACTTTCTCAACTCGCGCAACGAAGAGCGGTAACCCTCGATGCCCTCGCCCATGAAGGTGGCGACGCACGCCGATCGGATCACAGACGTCTTGCGCCAGTCTTCGCGGGCATCGGTGTCGGAGATATGAACCTCGATGGTGGGCAATCCAACCGAGGTGATGGCGTCGTGGAGCGCATATGAGTAATGGCCCAAAGCCCCGGGATTGATGACGATGCCGCTCGTGCCATCGGCTGCTGCCTCATGGATGCGATCGATCAGCTCGCCCTCGTGATTCGACTGGAAGGATCGCACCGCGATTCCGACCTCAGCGCCCCAGATGCGGCATTGCTCGTTGAGTTCTTCGAGGGTGGTGGTGCCATAGATCTCGGGTTCTCGTGTCCCCAACAGGTTGAGGTTGGGTCCATTGATCACCAGTGCGGTTCTCATGCCGACAGGCTATTCGGATGGAGCGAGATGGTCGGCTGCTAGCGAACGAGCCAGGGTCATGGTCTCCTCGTCGACGGCCGACGACTCCGCGTCGGTTAACCCGAGCGCAGCGATGACAGCCTCTACGACTTGGGTTTGCTCGACTGCACCGATCTCGTCTTCGATCGCACCGGCAGTCGCCGGATCCCACTCCAGGCTCAGGGCTTCGTAAACCGGAATCAGCACATCACGCACAGATGCGGAGTCGCCCACCACGATCACCCCACCGAGGTGGGCCGCCTTGCGAGCCAGGCGCTGCCCCAACCCGGCCAGCTTGGTGACGCCGCGGGCGTTGACGGTGAACTCGCCTGGGCAGTATTCGCCGGCCACCTCGCCCACCCGAGCATCGACACCAAGATGCGCCAAAGCCACGGCGATGGCTCCTGCTATGTGGTCGAACCGTTCTTTGATGCCTTGCACCGGATCGTCCAAGGGCAGCGTCCACGACAGCGCGATGGTTGTGGGATGGAATACGGCGGCACGCCCGCCCGCGATGCGCTCCACGGCTTCGAAGTCGAGCGCTCGGGCCGCTGCCACCGCTTTGTCGTAGCCGGGTGTCACAACGTCGTGGCGACCGAAGGCAACAACCCTGGCTGGCGTGTGAACGCGGACGGTCTCTCCCAACCGCCCCTCGGACACCCCGAGAAGCAAGGCGCGAGCGATGGCCGTATCTAGCTCGGGCGGAGTGGCGTGATCATGTGTCAGCAGTTGCATGTCCAGATGATGGCATGCGCTACCTTGTTGTTCGCCATGCGCCACTCGCTGTGGTTCGCAGCCATGCTCGTTGTGACAATCGCGTGCGCCGACGCGCCTTTGAGCCGCGTGGGGGATATCTCGGAGGACATCATCCACGACGACGCGGAGGTGACCGTGGTGGCGGGAGAAGAAGAGATCCTGGTCGAGCCGGATTCGCCTTATGGCCGCGCCGGCGACCTCACCTGGAGCAACGACGACATCGAGGGGATCACGTCTGGCGACACGGCTGCTGTGCTGACCGCAGTGTGGGACCGCGGTGGGGGCGCATCGAGTGGTTTCATTCAGGCAGCTCGCAGCGAGATCGCGGTGTCTTTGCCCCAGGTCGGGTTCCCGTCGGTGGTGCCAAGCGCGGTGCGTTACGTGTCGAGTCAGCTGGTGTTCGATACCAGTTCGGGCCTGCTCGACGCAGCCACCTCGGCTGCCTTCGGATTGTGGAGCGAGACCCCTTACTCGGTGGCTCGTGAAGCCGGCCAGCAAGCGGTTTTGCGGGTGGGCCAAGGTGTCGACGAGGGCGTCGCGGACAACAACATCTCGGTCGAAGAGGTACCGGAGGGCATAAGCCTGAGATGGCAGGAGCGGCCCTACAGCTACGAGTTGTTCTGTCGGGTCTCGATCGAGGCCCAGGTGTGTTTGGAAGTGGCGGGTTCGTTGCGGCCGCTCGCTCAGCTGGGCTAGGGGTTGGCGAAAGCTCGGTAGGTTGAGGCCACAAGGAGATCAACGTGTTTCATTCCGGAGGGTGGTGGTCGTACATCCAGTACGACGAGGAGCAGGACCGTCCCCAAGTGGACGGTGCGCTGCTACGCCGCGTTGTCCAATATGCCAAGCCTTACCGGCTCAAACTGGCGATCGTATTGGGCACCATCCTGGTCATCTCGGTGCTCGCGCTTTTCCCGCCCCTGCTCATCCGAGATCTGATCGATACCGCCATACCCGATAAGAACATCGGCCGCGTCACCTGGCTTGGTCTGGGCATGATCGCGGTTCCGCTCGTCAACGGTGCCATTGGGGTGCTGCAGCGCTGGGCCTCGGCAGCGGTCGGCGAGGGGATCATTCTGGACCTTCGCAAGCAACTGTTCGCCCATTTACAACGCATGCCGCTCGCCTTCTTCACCGGCACCAAGACCGGTGAGCTGATGTCCCGTCTCAACAACGATGTCGTCGGCGCCCAGCAGGCGATCACAGGCACGTTCGTGACTATCGCGGCGAACGTGGTGTCGGTCACAGCCACTCTCATCATCATGTTCGGCATCGAGTGGCGCTTGACGCTGTTGGCGATCACCGTTCTCCCACTGTTCATTATCCCGTCACGCCGGGTAGGCAAGGTGCTGAGGCGCCTATCGCGCCAGTCGATGGATCGCACGGCCGCGATGTCCGCCACGCTCAACGAGACCCTCAACGTAAGCGGAGCGTTGCTGGTGAAGCTGTTCGGTCGCGCCGACAGCGAGGACGAGCGCTTCGGCGTGCAAGCCACCGACGTCGCCGAGATCGGCATTCGACGGGCGTTGGTGGGGCGTTGGTTCTTCATGGCGCTCGGTTTGGTCAGCGCCATCGGCACCGCGCTGGTGTTCTGGGTAGGCGCCAGGATGGTCATCAACGACAGCCTCACCGTTGGCAGCATCGTTGCGCTCAGTGCATATCTCACTGCCCTGTACGGCCCGCTGTCGGCCCTCTCCAACGCTCGGGTTGAGTTCGCAACGTCCCTCGTTTCGTTCGAGCGGGTGTTCGAACTCATTGACCTACCTCAGGAGATAGCCGAGCCAGAGGCTCCCGTCGAGCTATCACCGGTGGTGGGCGAGGTGACGTTCGAGAACGTTTCGTTCACGTACCAGTCGGACTCGCCGACCCTCGAGTCTGTAAGGCGGTTCTCGTGGCACTCGTCCGGTGATCTGCCAGACATCGAACAGGAGGATCAGCCCGAGCAGCGGCGCCTGGCGTTGCAGAACCTGTCCTTCTCTGCTTCGGCTGGTCAGCTCACAGCTTTGGTTGGTCCCAGTGGCGCAGGCAAGACCACCACCACCTATCTCGTGCCCCGTCTCTACGACGTCACCGAAGGACGAGTGCTCATCGATGGCCACGACGTGCGCGATATCGGCTTCGAAACCCTGTCGCGTTCTATTGGGGTGGTGACCCAAGAGGCATATCTGCTCCACGACACCATCGCAGCCAACCTGCGCTACGCCAGGCCCGACGCCACCGTGGGCGAGCTAGAGGCGGCGTGCCGAGCTGCCAACATCCACGACTTCATCGCAGGTCTCGCCAACGGCTACGACACGGTGGTGGGCGAGCGGGGTTACCGGCTCTCGGGCGGAGAAAAGCAGCGGGTGGCCATAGCTCGAGTGATCTTGAAGGACCCGCGCATCCTCATCCTCGACGAAGCGACATCCCATCTCGATGCTCGCTCCGAGGCCCTCATCCAGCAGGCCTTGGAACACCTCATGGAGAGCCGCACTTCGCTGGTGATCGCGCACCGCCTGTCGACCATCTTGGCCGCCGATCAGATCCTCGTGATGGATCAAGGGCGAGTAGTGGAAACCGGCACCCACCGAGAGCTGATCGACCACGAAGGGCTCTACGCAACGCTCTATCGGACGCAGTTCGAGTCCTCCGCGGTGTCTCACAACCCGTAATCCTCCTTAACAATCTCCGAACAGTGGGGTGCGATGGTGATGGTGCACGGATAGAGACAAGGAGAAACGCAATGCGACAGACCATCAAGACCGGCTTCATAGTGCTGGTGGTGGCAGCCCTCACCATGACGGGTTTTGCCCTCGCCCAAGAAGGCACAGACGACACAGCCGAGTCCCCAACCGCAACCATCGACTTCGCAGATCGCATCAGAGAGCAGCTGCAGGGTCTGGTAGACGAAGGAGTCCTCGACTCCGGGCAGGCAGACGCCGTCGCCGAGACCTTCGCAGAGTTCCAGCAGGAGCGTCAAGCAGCCCGCCAGGAGCGCTTCGAGCAGAAGCAAGCCAACCGCCAAGCGGTGCTCGATCTGCTCGGGTTGACCAGAGAGGAACTCCATGAGGCGTTCCAGAACGACCAGAGCTTGGCCGACGTGGCTGGCGAACAGACGGGTGATGTGATCGCACTCATCGTGAGCCAGATGCAGGACAAGATCGCTTCAGCGGTCGAGAACGGCAGGCTGACTCAGGAAGAGGCCGACGAGAAGCTGGCCACCCTAGAGGCCGATGTCACCGAGAAGGTGAACACGCCTCCCAGCGAGCGTGAAGGCTATGAACAT
>JAOTWH010000148.1 GCA_029863035.1 Acidimicrobiia bacterium
CGCGTTCCAGGGTCACCACCTGGGGGCATATCGCCTCTGCTTGACGCCGCAGCATGCCGAGGCTCACCCCGGCCTCTTGGGCCAGGACGTTGGCGGCGGCTACCCGGTTGTCCCCACCGACAGCTTGGGCTGGCCTATCCGGTGGCGTATCCGGCCGGCGCAGCGGCCAGTCGGGGAACCAGACGCAAAGGATGCGTTCCATTGTCCTCTATCTCGAAGATCCTCGGGATCCCCCCTGTCGCCTTGCCGGAAACCTCAACGACCATCCGTCGACGCAGCAGACGGCCATGGCCTTGGTCTGCCCCTTCCCAGTGAGACTCCTGCACTTCGTAACGAGCATGGGAGATGCCAGACGGGAGTTGGCCACGCAGCGGTCGCAACAGAAGGGTGCTGCGACGGTTCCTTGCCAGCGCGGCCAGGCGTCGCAGCATGGAATCGGGCACCCCGGCCGGCACCTCGGCGTAGATCCCCTTTACCCCCTCGGCGATAGCTGCCACCACTCGCGGCCAGCTTTCGCTATCGGGGCAACGCACAACAACCAGTCGTCCCGGATCGATCCCTAGATCCCACGCCGACAATGGGCAGAACCACCCGCGAGCATCGACGTAGGCAAGGGCACCAGGTGCGGTGGACAGCAGTGAGAGCCCGAGCCGGGTGACACCCAACCCAGGGGAACCTGCCAATCCCACCACCCGACCTGGTTCCAGCGCGTCCAGAGTGGGGAGTGGGGTGACCGTAGACGCCAGTTGCGTCCCCATAACCGCCCTCCACAAGGGCGACCTACACTAATCGAACGTATGTTCGATTAGCAAGTTGAAACTCCGTTCATATCCTCTTCTCCCGCTTGCGGGGGAAGTACCCGAGCGAAGCGAGGGGGATGGGGGAGCTAACCCTGCGGGGGCCTAGGCGCGTCGGAAGTGCTTCACATCAGCTCCCCCTCCGACTCGGCCTTCGGCCGAGCCATCCTCCCCCGCCCTTCGGGCGGGGGAGGATTCACCTGTGTAAACGCTCCCCTAGCCGTCGAACTCGTCCTCGAAAGAGACGACGGTGCGGCCGGCCTTGGCTGTACTGTCGACCTTGGGGCCTCGATCAGCCTTAGGTGCACGATCCCCGGAGTCACGGCTCTGACGGGGCTTGCGCTTGCGCTCTCCCCTGTCGCCGTCGCCGCCACCATCGCCGTCTTGACCCCGACCGCCACCATTGCCGCCGCTGCTGTCGGAACGCTCGCGCTTTGGCTCGTCACCCGAATCGGCGGGAGCACCCGCCATATCGAGACTCACCTTGCCGCGATCGTCTACTTCACGAACGACGACCTTGATCTTGTCACCAAGCGCCAGCTCGTCCTCCACCTTCTCGATGCGGCGGCTACCGCCGATCTTGGAGATGTGGAGGAGCCCATCGCGTCCCGGAAGGATGTTGATGAACGCGCCGAACTTCGTGATATTGACCACTTCGCCGTCGTACTCCGTACCTAGCTCGACCTCGGGCGGGAAGGCGATGTCGATGACCATCTGCTTAGCGGCTTGCAACGATTCGCCGTCAGCCGCACCGATGATGACCAAGCCCTCGTCCTCGATATCGAGCGTGGCGCCGGTTGCCTCTTCGATCTCGCGGATCATCTTGCCCTTTGGCCCAATGATCTCGCCGATCTTGTCCTTGGGGATCTCGACGCTTTCGATACGCGGAGCGAATCGGTTCAGCTCGGCGCGTGGCTCGGCAAGAGCCTTGTTCATGGCAGCCAACACCTCGAGACGCGCCTTGCGAGCCTGGTCGAGAGCACCTGTCAACACGGCGGCAGGCAAGCCCTTGATCTTGGTGTCGAGCTGAAGAGCCGTGATCACATCCGCGGTTCCAGCCACCTTGAAGTCCATGTCGCCGAGAGCGTCCTCTGCGCCAAGGATGTCGGTCAGTGTGACGAAGCCGTCGTCGTGAGCGATCAAACCCATGGCGATGCCACCTATTGGAGCGATCATCGGAACGCCGGCATCCATCAGTGCCAGGCTCGATCCACAAACCGAAGCCATGGAAGTGGAACCGTTGGAAGTGAGAACATCCGACACCACGCGGATCGCGTAAGGGAAGTCCTCAGCCGTCGGAACTGCGGGCAATACAGCCTTCTCAGCGAGAGTGCCGTGGCCGATCTCGCGACGCTTTGGCCCTCTCATGAACCCGGTCTCACCTGTTGAGAACGGCGGGAAGTTGTAGTGGTGCATGTAGCGCTTTGAGTCTTCCATGGAGATGGTGTCGAGCATCTGCTCCATGCGAAGCATGCCGAGCGTCGCAACGCTCAAGACCTGTGTCTCGCCTCGCTGGAACAATCCCGTGCCGTGGGTGCGGCTAACCACTCCCACCTCGGCGCTGAGCGACCGGATCTCTTCTGCCTTGCGACCATCGAGGCGGACGCCGTCGTTGACTACTCGATCGCGCATGGCCCTCTTGAGGAGCGACTTGAACGCATTACCGGCAATCCTCATCTCGTCGGGCTGCTCGTCGGTGAGTCCAAGGGACTCGAGCACCTGAGCCCGGCCCGCGTCCTCGGCGGCCCGTCGCTCCTTCTTGTCGGCGATGGAGACGATGTTGGATAGGTCCTTCACGGCCCCCTCGACCTTGGCGTAGGTCTCGTCGTCGTAGTCGACCACGACAGGGAACTCCACCTCAGGGATGTCGCCGACCTTGGCGACCAGCTCGAGCTGGAGGTCGATCATGCCGGCGATGTACTCCTTTGACTCCTCGAGGCCCCTGGCCACTGTGTCCTCGTCTGACGGAGCTGCGCCATCGGCGATGCGGCGCAGAGCATCGGTGCTGGCACCCGCTTCGACCATGTTGATGTCGATCTCGCCGTCGTCATTGCGGGTGCCGGCGACCACCATCTCGAAGACGCTCGCGTCGACTTGCTCGAACGATGGGAAGGGAACCCAATCGCCGTCGATCAGGGCGAGCCGTACTCCCCCGATTGGACCCTCGAACGGAATCGGGCTCACGCTGAGGGCGGCCGATGCACCGTTGAGGGCGATCAGGTCGTATTGGTTCTCCTCGTCTACCGAGAGGATCGTCGCTACGACGTGGGTCTCGGAGCGGAACCCTGCGCGGAACGACGGACGCAGTGGCCTGTCGATCAGCCGGCAGGTGAGCGTCGCCCTATCGGTGGGACGCCCCTCACGTCTGAAGAACGAGCCCGGGATCTTGCCCGCGGCATACATGCGCTCTTCGCAATCGACCGTCAGGGGGAAGAAGTCGACTCCTGGTCGCAGACCCCGCCCTGCGGTGGCGGTGACCAATACTTCGGTCTCGCCTACTTGTACGAGCACCGCACCGTCGGCCAGGGTGGCCAACTTGCCGGTACTCATCTTGATTTCGACACCGCCTACGGTGCCGCTAACTGTGGACTCTGGCACGCCAGATCTCCTTTGTGTTCAGGAGGGGGCGGCGAGCCAATTACCAGTGGTCACATCTCAAGGAGAACCCGAGAGATGACCACTGACAACCAACAGGCCGCTTGCCCCTCTATAGATGTTTGCGACGGCAAATGCCGTCGCCGGGTCTATCGGCGCAAGCCCAGACGAGTCACCAAGCTGCGATAGCGCTCGACGTTCAGCTTGCGCAGATAGTCGAGATGCCGCCGCCGCTGGCCGACCATCACCAAAAGACCTCGCCGATTGTGATGATCGCCCTTGTGGGTCTTCAAATGCTCGGTGAGGTGATTGATCCGCTCGGTCAACAACGCCACCTGGGTCTCGGGAGAGCCCGTATCGGTGGGGTGGTTGCCGAATTCGGCGACGATGGACGCGGTGTCTTTCATAGGAATGCCAGGAGAAACCCGGCGACGCCAGTGTAGCCAATCAACTACGTAACGATGGCCTCGACTTCGATCTCGACCTTCCAGGACGGATCGAGCAGCTGGGCAACCACCATCGTTGCCGCCGGCGCCGCCGAACCGAACAGCTCGCTGTGAGCCCTGCCGATTTCGTCGGCTTCTGTTGGATCCGTGATGTACATGGCGGTGCGTACAACGTTGTCGGCAGATGCGCCCGCCTCGGCCAAGGCTGCGATGGCGATCTCGCCACAACGCATCATCTGCTCGTAAGCGCTGGCAGCAACCTGGTCACCGCCTGCCGGAATGGGGGCGGTTCCGGCCACGATCACCCGATCTCCCACCCGGACCGCCCGCGAGAAGCCGTAGCGGGCTTCGTATGGCGACCCGGATTTGATGTGTTGGTGGCTCACGGCGCCAGGCTAAGGCCGCGCTGTCAGCCAGTCGTCGATGTGGGCAGGGAGGACCTGGTGATCGTGCCAGCGGCATGACCCGGGCCGATTCATCTCGTCCACGAGACAGGCGGCCACCGCCGACGACAGCAGAACGTCGCTGTGGGCTTGAGCTGTGTAGGCGAAGCCGCCGCCTGGGGGTTCGGGCATGGCAACGTCGTAAACGCGCAATCCAGCTGGGTCGTCTCTGAAGTTCGTGATGTTGGTGTGTGAGTTGCGGAATGCGACTACCTCGACGCCGGCCGTGGTGCCGAGATGGGCCCGGCTATCGGTGCAATCGAAGAACCCGAGGACGTCACAGTCCATCGGGCGGTACCCACCGTCGTTAGGCACGAAGTCGAGCCCCGGACCCTGCAGCCACCCAACGAATCCCTTCGAGATCGGTGGATCGAGCATCGCCGCCCCTATCACCGCCCCCACCGCTTGGTTCGGGTGCTTGTCCCATCTCTTTAGCAACCCGGCTATTCCGGCCCCTCCCTTGGAGAACCCGACGAGGTAGATCGGGCGGCCACTGGCGGCCAAGCCGGCAAGGAAGCCATGCAAACCGTCGACGATGTCCTCGTTGCTGGCTCCCTTGGTGGCAACCGAATGTGAATCAGTCGGTTGCACCCACCGGTAATCGAAAGAGTGGATCTGATCGGAGTGGAGTTCCAGGGCGGCCACGACCTCATCGAAGGTTCCGGTCGCTTCCGAGCCGTACCCCCCGACGAACACCACATTGAGCTCGGCCGGCACTCCACCCGAGGTCTGAGCGATCGCTTGGCGGCGTTTGGTGACGGCTGCCCCTTTGATGGAAGTCAGCAGTGCGGCGATCGCCCCTCCGAAGAGGCCGAGGTCGGGAAGCCTCACAGGAGGGGGGCTGGGCACCGCAGGGGGCAACGGCTGGCTGACGATCGCAGGGGGCGGCGGCGGTCCCGGGGTCAGCTCTAGGCCCGCAGCGGGCGGCGGCAACGTTGTGGTTGTGGCAGCGGCCAGCAGAATCGCGACCAACATGTTGCCACCATCGTTGGCGACACCATCGGATTCAAGGGGTTCGTGCCGCCAGCGCGGTGCGCGCCGCGTCGACATCGATCGCGATCTGGGAGCGCAAGGCCTCGACCCCGTCGAAGCGCTGCTCCGCTCTCAGCCTCGCCACGAAGGCCACCGACATGGTCTTGTCGTAGAGATCGAGCGATCGGTCCAACAGATGCACCTCGAGGACATCGACCTTTTCGTCGTCGCCGAAGGTTGGCCGCACTCCGATGTTGGCGACCCCGTCGTACATCTCGCCATCGACCGTCGCCCTCACCGCGTAGACACCGCGCCCCGGAAGCATCAGCTCAGGGGGCAGCGCGAGGTTGGCCGTCGGAAAGCCGACCGTCGCCCCT